>NZ_JBIVPK010000016.1:0-168830 GCF_044754605.1 Streptomyces sp. NPDC093064 | reverse complement strand
TTACATACCGAACCCGGAAGCTAAGCCTCACAGCGCCGATGGTACTGCAGGGGGGACCCTGTGGGAGAGTAGGACGCCGCCGAACAAATTTTAAAAGGGTTGGACCCCGAACTTCGGTTCCGGGTCCAACCCTTTTTTGTTTTCCGTTACTTGAAGTTCATGTTGCGCAACCAGCATCCGCCTCATGGGTATTGCTGCTCTGCTCAGGGCCGCCGGCGTCGGAGTCGGTGACGAGGTCGTCGTGCCGGCGTTCGGTAACGTGGAAGTCGCCGAGGCCGTGACACAGGTAGGCGCGCTGCCGGTGTTCGCCGACATAGACCCGATGACGTACTGCCTCGACGTTTCCACCATCGAACAGGCCCTGACCTCGCGCACGGTGGCCGTGGTCGTCGTGCATCGCTTCGGCCGATCCGCCGACATGGGGCGGCTGCACGAGATGGGCCGGCGGCACGGGCTGCTGGTACTGGAGCAGGGCGAGTCCGAGGCGCCGTACGACGAGATGGCGCGGCGCAGGGAGCGTGCCGCCTATCTGGACACCAAGCTGCGGGGCGTGCGGATGCCCGACGGTGGTGACGGGCACACCTATCAGCAGTACGTGGTGCGGGTGCCGGGGAACGGCCGGCCGGACCGGGACGCCTACGCACGCGCCATACGGGCCAGGGGAGTTGACTGCCGGGTGCCCGTGAAGACCCCCGTGCACCGGCTGCCGGAGTTCCGTCGGTGCGTGTCTCTGCCGGAGACCGAGCGGGCCGCCGAGGAGACGCTCGCGCTGCCCGTGGACGCCTCGTTGACGCGGCGGGAGATGCAGCGGATCGTCTCGGTGTGCAACGCGCTCGGCGGACCGATCATGGTTGGGAGCACCGCCCTGTTCGGGGTATGATCTATTCCGTTGCCGCGGGGGAAACCTCGAAAAGGCGACAGGCCCCTATAGCTCAGTCGGTAGAGCGTCTCCATGGTAAGGAGAAGGTCAACGGTTCGATTCCGTTTGGGGGCTCCAACGGAAAAGGCCCTCACCCATCGGGTGAGGGCCTTTTCCATGCCCTGTGGCGCCCTACTGCTGGAGACCCGGCACCCGCATCGCGAGGATCGCCATGTCGTCGGACGGGGCGTCCGAGGCGAAGCGCTCCACCGCGCGCATGATGCGGGCCGCCACCGCACCGGCCGTCAGGCCCGTACAGGTGGTGAGCACGTCGGCGAGACCGTCGTCGCCCAGCATGCGGGTGCCCTCACGGCGCTCGGTGACGCCGTCCGTGACGCACAGCAGCACATCGCCCGGGTCCAGCGTGATCGTCTGCTCGTACAGCTCCAGGTCCTCCATGACGCCGAGCAGCGGCTGGGGGTCGGCGGCCGGCTCCACCGTGCCGTCCTGACGCAGACGTAGCGGCAGCGGATGGCCGGCACAGACCACCTTCAGCCGGGCACTGCCGTCCTCCTGCGGCCACAACTCGCCGTACAGGAGTGTGAGGAAGCGGCTGCGGGCGCCCTCGTCGAGGATCGCGGAGTTCAGGCGCTCCAGCACCGCCGGGCCGCCGAAGCCCTCACGGGCCAGCAGCCTGAGCGCGTGCCGGGCCAGGCCGGTCACCGCGGCCGCCTCCGGGCCCGTACCGCAGACGTCGCCGATGGCGAAGCCGTAGGCGCCGTCACGGATGGGGAAGAGGTCGTAGAAGTCGCCGCCGACCTCGTTGCCCTCACCGGCCGCTCGGTAGATGACCTCGACCTCCACGCCCTCGACGTCGGGGAGCCCCGGCGGCAGGAGGCTGCGCTGAAGCGACTGGCTGATGGCCGTGCGCTCCGAGTACAGGCGGGCGTTGTCCAGGGCGAGGGCGGCACGGCGGCTCAGGTCCTCGGCCAGTTCCAGGATCTCCTGGCGGAAGTGCTCGTCGGTGGGCTTGCCCAGGGTGAGCATGCCGATGACGCGGTTGCGGGCGACCAGCGGCAGGACGACCGTCTCGCCGCCGACCGCGGAGGCCGTGGCGAGGGTCGGTCCGATGATCGTGCCGATGTGGTGGTGGGAGTCGCCCAGGCTGAGGCTGCGCATGGAGCTGCGCAGGGCCGCCTGGTGGGCGGCCTCGCCGGGAGCGGTCCACACGCGTGCTCCAGGCGTGGGAACCGGGTCCGGCGGGGCGATCTTGGACAGCAGGGACTTGATGCCGTCGATCAGTTCCTCGTCCTCGTGCAGGACATAGGACAGGTAGGGGTCGGAGGCCTGGTCGGCGATCGTGTAGACGGCGCACCAGGTGGCCAGGGTCGGGACCGTCATCTGAGCCATCAGGGCGAGGGTCTGGTCGCGGTCCAGGGTGCCGGCCAGCAGGTCGGAGGCCTCGACGAGGAAGCTGAGGGAGCCGCGGCGCAGCCGCTCCAGTTCGCCCAGGCGGGCCGACTCGACGGCCAGGGCGATGCGGTCGGCGGCGAACTGGAGGCGCAGCGCCTCCTCGTTGGAGTACCGGCCGGGTGCCTCCGCGGCGACGCCGAGGGAGCCGGTGAGGCGGCCCTCGACCTTCAGCGGGACCGTGACGACCGAGCGCATGCCCGTGCTGTTGAGGAGGGGGACGGCGCCCGGGACGGCGGTGAGGTCGTCGTGGACGGCCGGCATCCGTGCGGAGCCGTAGCGGCCGGGGCCCGCCTCGACGGGGACGCGGGCGAAACGCTGGCGCGCGGAGGGCAGGCCGGTGGAGGCGCGGACCTCCAACTCCGTTTCGTCGTCAGTGGCCAGTAGGAGGAAGGCGGCGTCGCCGTCGAGCATGTCGCGGGCGCGTTCCACCGTGCGTTGCAGCAGGCCGTCGAGGTCGTCAGGGGCGGGAGAGCCGATGAAGACCTCGAAGGGGTCGGCGCTGGGGCCCTCGGTGGCGCTGCCCGCGTCGGCGGACGCCGGGAGGCGCAACGGGGTCTGGAGTACGGCCCGTTCGTGGTCCCGTACGAGCAGGCAGACCGTGGAGGGCTCGCCGTCGGTGTCGCGGACGCGGAGGTGGGAGGCGTAGACGGGGATGACGCGGCCGTGGGCGCCGCGGATGCCGTAGCTGCCCTCCCAACGGGAGAGTTGGAGCGCCTCGGCGATGCCGGTGCTGGTGCCGGGGGTGTGCGGCCAGGCGGCGAGGTCGGTGAGCGGCCTGCCGGTGACCTGCTTGGAGGCGTAGCCGAACAGCTCCTCGGCGTCCTCGTTCCAGGCGCTGATGGAGCCGCTGCGTTCGATCTGGACGACGGCCACACGGACCCGGCTGTCGGCGAGCGGGAGGAGGTCGGCGGGCAGGCAGGGGCCGGCGGTGCGGGCACCGACCGGGCGCTCGGGCAGGTCCAGTTGGAACCAGACCTTCTTGTGCGTCGGCGTGTACTCCACGCCCCAGCGGCCGGCCAGGGCCGCGCACAGTTGCAGGCCGCGGCCGCCCTCGCGGTCGGGGCTGCCCATGTTGATCGCCGAGCTCTGCACGGGGAGCTCGCGTTCGGGGTAGCGGTCGGACACCTCGATGCGCGCTCCGTCGTCGCTGCGCAGGCACAGCACGTCGGCCGCGGTTCCGGCGTGGACGACGGCGTTGGTGACCAGTTCGCTGGTGAGGACCACGGCGTCGTCGACGATGTCGCCGAAGCCCCATCCCTGGAGGGTGTCGCGGACGAAGGACCGGGCGGTCGCGACCGAACGCCCCAGGGGATCGAAACTGGCGGCCGCGCGCGCGGTGATCACAGAACTCCTTGTCCGGTCGTCGACGTGCAGACCCTGGTGGCCGATGGGCTCGCGCCGCTGTTCCGGCAGCTGCGGGCCGTTCGGCTGTGGCTCCGGGGGCTGTCCCCCGGGGATCACTCCGGTGGTCATGTCTGCGGCCGCCCTCCGATGCCCGCTCGTTCCCGTGCCACCGTCCAGGCCGGACGGACCGGTGCGGCTGGACAGCCCCATGCAAGGTTACTTACCTTCACCGTCCACGCGGATGCCGGTCGCCAGTGTTTCCGCCCCAAAGGTGTGCGGAGGGTGTGCGAAGCTGCCGAACTGTTATGGCCTGGTTCGACCGGGGTGAAACACTGGGCAGGCTTCTGGTGAAGGTCCGGGCAGGCTGAGTGTGTTCTCTGCACCCAGGGCAGCAGCTCTCCCTGTGGGCTGATTACATCGGACAGGAATACGCAGCAGTAACCGGTACGCGACCAGGCGTACCGCAGCACGGCGGTAACGGTCGACCCCTGCGGGAGGGACACAGTGGAGTCTGGCGCAGCGACGCGGGGCACGAAGCCGCGCGCGAAAGGCGGACAGTCCCCGAAGAACCGGCGCACGACGCGCAACGGGACCACCGAGGTGGACACGGCTTCCCTGAACCGACTGCTGGCCGCTCTGGTGTCGATGCGTGACGGCAATTTCCGCAGGCGGCTCACGGTGTCCGGGGACGGCGTGATGTCGGAGATCGCGGCCGTCTTCAACGAGGTGGCCGACCGCAATCTGCATCTGACGGGCGAGTTGTCGCGGGTGCGGCGCATGGTCGGACGTGAGGGAAAACTCACCGAGCGGCTGGAGACGGGCGCCTGCGAGGGCTCCTGGGCGACCGCGATCGACCACTCCAACGCGCTGGTCGACGATCTCGTACGACCGGTCTCCGAGGTCGGCCGGGTCCTCACCGCGGTCGCCGAGGGCGATCTGTCGCCGCGCATGGAACTGCGCACGCAGGTGCCGGAGGGGGCCGGGCATCCGCTGCGCGGCGAGTTCCTGAAGGTCGGACGGACCGTCAACAACCTCGTCGACCAGTTGTCGACGTTCACCGACGAGGTCACGCGCGTGGCCAGCGAGGTGGGTACGGAGGGCAAGCTGGGCGGGCAGGCGCGGGTGCGCGGTCTGTCCGGATCGTGGAAGGACCTCACGGACTCCGTCAACACCATGGCGTCCCGGCTGACGGCGCAGGTGCGGGACATCGCGCTGGTCACCACGGCGGTGGCCAAGGGCGATCTGTCACGGAAGGTGACCGTCCACGTCGCCGGCGAGATGCTGGAGCTGAAGAACACCGTCAACACGATGGTGGACCAGCTCTCCGCGTTCTCCTCCGAGGTGACGCGGGTCGCCCGTGAGGTGGGCACGGACGGCATCCTCGGGGGTCAGGCGCATGTGCCCGGGGTCGACGGCACCTGGAAGGAACTCACCGACTCGGTGAACCTGATGGCCGGCAACCTGACGGCGCAGGTGCGCGGGATCGCCCAGGTCACCACCGCCGTGGCGAACGGCGACCTGTCGCAGAAGGTGACCGTTCCGGCGCGTGGCGAGGTCGCGCAGCTCGCCGACACGATCAACCAGATGACCGAGACGCTGCGCATCTTCGCGGACGAGGTCACACGGGTGGCCAACGAGGTCGGCGCCGAGGGCCGCCTGGGCGGGCAGGCGAACGTGCCGGGGGTGGCCGGCACCTGGAAGGACCTGACGGACTCCGTCAACACGGTGTTCCGGAACCTCACCACACAGGTGAGGGACATCGCCACCGTGACGACGGCCGTCGCCAGCGGCGACCTGTCGCAGAAGGTCACCGTCGACGTGGCCGGCGAGATGCTGGAGCTGAAGAACACCGTCAACGGCATGGTCGACCAGCTGTCGTCCTTCGGCGCCGAGGTCACGCGGGTGGCGCGGGAGATCGGGGTCGAGGGCGAGCTGGGCGGTCAGGCGCAGGTGGCGGGCGCCGCGGGCACCTGGAAGGACCTCACCGACTCCGTCAACACCGCGTTCCGCAACCTCACCGGGCAGGTGAGGAACATCGCCCAGGTGACGACGGCCGTGGCCAACGGTGATCTGTCGCAGAAGGTCACCGTGGACGTCTCCGGCGAGATGCTCCAGCTGAAGAACACCGTGAACAGGATGGTGGACCAGCTGTCGTCGTTCGCCGACCAGGTGACCCGGATGGCCCGGGACGTGGGCACGGAGGGCCGCCTGGGCGGTCAGGCCCGCGTGGACGGTGTGTCCGGCACCTGGAAGGAGCTCACCGACTCCGTCAACTTCATGGCCGGCAACCTCACCTCCCAGGTGCGCCAGATCGCCCAGGTGACGACGGCCGTGGCCCGCGGCGACCTGTCGCAGAAGATCGACGTCGACGCGCGCGGGGAGATCCTGGAGCTGAAGAACACCATCAACACGATGGTCGACCAGCTCTCCGCCTTCGCCGACCAGGTCACCCGGGTCGCCCGCGAGGTGGGCACGGAGGGGCGTCTGGGCGGTCAGGCGCAGGTGCCCGGCGTCGCCGGTGTGTGGCGGGACCTCACGGACTCCGTGAACGGCATGGCCGGCAACCTCACCGCCCAGGTGCGCAACATCGCCCAGGTCGCCACCGCCGTGGCCCGCGGTGACCTCTCGCAGAAGATCACCGTGGACGCGCGCGGGGAGATCCTGGAGCTGAAGAACACCCTGAACACGATGGTCGACCAGCTCTCCTCGTTCGCCCAGGAAGTCACGCGGGTGGCCCGTGAGGTGGGCACGGAGGGCATCCTCGGCGGTCAGGCCGAGGTCCAGGGCGTCTCCGGCACCTGGAAGGACCTCACCCAGTCCGTGAACTTCATGGCGAACAACCTGACCAGCCAGGTGCGCAACATCGCCGAGGTCACGACCGCCGTCGCCAAGGGCGACCTGTCGAAGAAGATCACCGTCGACGCCAAGGGCGAGATCCTCGAGCTCGTCACCACCGTCAACACGATGGTCGACCAGCTGTCGTCCTTTGCCGAGCAGGTCACGCGGGTGGCGCGCGAGGTGGGCACGGAGGGCATCCTCGGCGGCCAGGCGCACGTGGCCGGTGCCGTGGGCATCTGGAAGGACCTCAGCGACAACGTCAACCTGATGGCCAACAACCTGACCATGCAGGTGCGCAACATCTCCCAGGTCGCGGCCGCGGTCGCCAACGGCGATCTGACGCGGACGGTGACCATCGAGGCGCGCGGTGAGGTCGCGCAGCTCGCGGACACGTTCAACACCATGGTGAAGACGCTGAGTTCGTTCGCCGACCAGGTCACCAAGGTGGCCCGCGAGGTGGGCACGGACGGCATCCTCGGCGGCCAGGCGTACGTCCCGGGGGTGGCCGGCACCTGGAAGGACCTCACCGAGTCCGTGAACCAGATGGCGTCCAACCTGACGGGTCAGGTGCGCAACATCGCCATGGTCACCACCGCCATCGCCAAGGGCGATCTGACCAAGAAGATCGACATCGACGCGCGCGGGGAGATCCTGGAGCTGAAGACGACCATCAACACGATGGTCGACCAGCTGTCCAGCTTCGCCGAGGAGGTCACCAGGGTCGCCCGCGAGGTGGGCACCGAGGGCCAGCTCGGCGGCCAGGCACGCGTGCGTGACGTCGACGGCACCTGGCGGGACCTGACCGAGTCCGTGAACGAGATGGCCGGGAACCTCACCCGGCAGGTGCGCGCCATCGCGCGCGTGGCGACCGCGGTCACCCGCGGCGACCTGAACCTGAAGATCGACGTGGACGCCTCCGGCGAGATCCAGGAGCTCCAGGACTACATCAACAAGATGATCGCCAACCTGCGCGACACCACGATCGCCAACAAGGAGCAGGACTGGCTCAAGGGCAACCTCGCCCGGATCTCCGCGCTGATGCAGGGCCGCCGCGACCTCCAGGACGTGGCCTCGCTGATCATGAGCGAGCTGACGCCGGTGGTCTCGGCACAGCACGGCGCCTTCTTCGTCGCCATGCCGCTCGCCGACGACACGGACCTCGGGAGCGAGGGCGACGACTCCTACGAGCTGCGGATGCTGGGTTCCTACGGCTACTCGCTGGGCTCGATGCCGACGTCGTTCCGGCCGGGCGAGGCGCTGATCGGGACCGCCGCGGAGGAGAAGCGGACCATCCTCGTCGAGAACGCGCCCAGCGGCTATCTGAAGATCTCCTCCGGGCTCGGCGAGGCGCCGCCCGCGCAGGTGATCGTGCTGCCGGTGCTGTTCGAGGGGACGGTGCTCGGCGTCATCGAGCTGGCCTCGTTCACGCCGTTCACCCACATCCAGAAGGACTTCCTGAACCAGATCGCGGAGATGATCGCCACCAGCGTCAACACCATCTCCGTCAACACCAAGACCGAACTGCTGCTGAAGCAGTCGCAGGAGCTGACCGAGCAACTGCGGCTGAGGTCGGAGGAGCTGGAGCAGCGGCAGAAGGCGCTTCAGGCATCCAACGCCGAACTGGAGGAGAAGGCCGAGCTGCTGGCCCAGCAGAACCGCGACATCGAGGCGAAGAACTCCGAGATCGAGGAGGCCCGGCAGGTCCTGGAGGAGCGCGCCGAACAGCTCGCCGTCTCCATGCGCTACCGCAGCGAGTTCCTGGCCAACATGTCGCACGAGCTGCGTACGCCGCTCAACTCCCTGCTGATTCTGGCCAAACTGCTCGCAGACAACGCCGAGGGCAACCTCTCCCCGAAGCAGGTCGAGTTCGCCGAGACGATCCACGGCGCCGGCTCCGACCTGCTTCAGCTGATCAACGACATCCTGGACCTGTCGAAGGTCGAGGCGGGCAAGATGGACGTCTCCCCGACGCGCATCGCGCTCGTCCAGCTCATCGACTACGTGGAGGCCACCTTCCGCCCGCTGACCGCGGAGAAGGGCCTCGACCTGTCCGTACGGGTGTCGCCGGAGCTGCCCGTGACCCTGCACACCGACGAGCAGCGGCTGCTCCAGGTACTGCGCAACCTGCTGTCCAACGCGGTGAAGTTCACCGACTCCGGGTCGGTGGAGCTGGTCATCCGTCCCGCCCGGGACGACGTTCCGCAGCCGATCCGCGAGCAGTTGCTGGAGGCCGGCTCGCTGGCCGACCCGGACGCGGGCCTGATCGCCTTCTCCGTCACCGACACCGGAATCGGCATCGCGGCCAGCAAGATGCGGGTGATCTTCGAGGCGTTCAAGCAGGCCGACGGCACCACCAGCCGCAAGTACGGTGGTACCGGCCTCGGGCTGTCCATCTCGCGGGAGATCGCGCAACTGCTCGGCGGTGAGATCCACGCCCAGAGCGAGCCGGGCCGCGGCTCGACGTTCACCCTGTACCTGCCGCTGCACCCGGGGGAGTTGCCGCCGCAGGGCTACCAGCAGCCCGGCTCCGTGCTGGACGCCGGCGAACTGGTCGCCGCCCCCGAACCGGGCCCGTCCGGGCAGGCCGCCGCGCACGTCGAGACGCCGGCGGAGGTGAAGTCGTACCAGGAGACGCAGAGCGGCCCCGCCGCGCTCTTCCGGCGCCGCCGCAAGGCCCTGCCCACCGTCGACCACAGGCCGGCGCGGCACGGGCGGCCGTTCCAGGACCAGTGGGTGGTGGCGTCGTCGGGCCCGGCGGAGCCGGAGACCGTCCCGCAGGGGCACCGTGACATCCGGTTCGGCGGCGAGAAGGTGCTCATCGTCGACGACGACATCCGCAACGTCTTCGCCCTGACCAGCGTCCTGGAGCAGCACGGCCTGTCCGTGCTGTACGCCGAGAACGGCCGCGAGGGCATCGAGGTGCTGGAGCAGCACGACGATGTGGCGGTCGTCCTGATGGACATCATGATGCCCGAGATGGACGGTTATGCGACGACCACGGCGATCCGGCGGATGCCGCAGTTCGCCGGGCTGCCGATCATCGCGCTGACCGCGAAGGCGATGAAGGGCGATCGGGAGAAGGCGATCGAGTCGGGCGCCTCCGACTACGTGACCAAGCCCGTGGACCCCGATCATCTGCTGAGCGTGATGGGGCAGTGGATGAGCGGGGAGTGACGGCGGACCGGTGACCGGAACGTTCGGAGGGTGTGGGGCGTTGTCGACTCGGAGGCCCGGAAGCCGTGTAGAGGTGCGGAATCCGGGGAACCTTCTGGTCTCCCGCGGCGTTTCCGCCAGGTGCACAGTGACATCACGGTGACAGGGTGTGGCGACGGGCGGGGTGCGGCTACGATGACCGGCACAAGGACGGGCGGCGCAAGGGAGTCGTCCCCGGGGGCGGCACCCGCCGGTGCCTCCCCGGTTCCTGCGGACAGGGGCGGCCCCAAGCCGGGGCGAGGAGGGCGGGCCATGGTGCAGAAGGCCAAGATCCTCCTGGTCGATGACCGGCCGGAGAATCTGCTGGCGCTGGAGGCCATCCTCTCTGCGCTCGATCAGACGCTGGTGCGGGCATCGTCCGGGGAGGAAGCGCTCAAGGCGCTGCTCACGGACGACTTCGCGGTCATTCTGCTGGACGTCCAGATGCCGGGCATGGACGGCTTCGAGACGGCCGCGCACATCAAGCGGCGGGAGAGGACCCGGGACATCCCGATCATCTTCCTCACCGCGATCAACCACGGCCCCCACCACACCTTCCGCGGCTACGCGGCGGGCGCGGTGGACTACATCTCCAAGCCGTTCGACCCGTGGGTGCTGCGCGCGAAGGTCTCGGTCTTCGTGGACCTGTACATGAAGAACTGTCAGCTGAAGGAGCAGGCGGCCCTGCTGCGGCTCCAGTTGGAGGGCGGCGGCAAAGGCGCGGTGGGCGACGGCAAGGAGTCGGCCGGTCTGCTCGCCGAACTCTCCGCCCGCCTCGCTGCCGTCGAGGAGCAGGCGGAGGCCCTGTCCAAGCAGTTGGACGACGAGTCCGCCGACGCGGCGGCGGTGGCCACGGCGGCCCACCTGGAGCGCAAGCTGACAGGTCTGCGACGTGCCCTGGACGCGCTGGAGCCGGGCGCGGGGAGCACATCCTCGGTGCCTTCGCAGGGCTGAGTCCGAATCCGGGGCGCAGGCCCGGCCCACGCGGCGAGCGGCGGGATCGGGCCATGCTCCCCGTGACGTACAGCTCTTGAGGGCGTGTCAGCTCGGCTCCTCTCCCGACCCGACACGAACGGGTGAAGCAACGGGCGCACGTGTCCACTGTCGTCTCCACCGGTAACCTCACACCCATGGCCTCACGTCCCTCCGCAGCCAAGAAGCAGCCCGCGAAGAAGGCCGCCGCTTCCGGGGCGGCTCCGGCGAGGAAGGCCGCCGCGAAGAAGTCCCCCGCCAGGAAGGCGCCGGCCAAAAAGGCCGCGGGCAAACCCGCGGCCCGGCCGGCGCCCAGTCCGACGGGGGGCGTGTACCGGGTGGTGCGCGCCCTCTGGCTCGGGCTCGCGCACGCCGTCGGCGCCGTCTTCCGCGGAGTGGGGCAGGGCGCCAAGAACCTCCACCCCGCGCATCGCAAGGACGGCATCGCCCTGCTGCTGCTCGCCGTCGCCCTGATCGTCGCCGCCGGCACCTGGGCCGATCTGCGCGGGCCCGTCGGCGACCTGGTCGAGATCCTGGTGACCGGTGCCTTCGGCCGGCTGGACCTGCTGGTGCCGATCCTGATCGCGGTCATCGCCGTCCGCCTCATCCGGCATCCCGAGAAGCCCGACGCCAACGGACGGATCGTCATCGGACTGTCCGCCCTGGTGATCGGCGTGCTGGGGCAGGTCCACATCGCCTGCGGCTCGCCCGCCCGCAGCGACGGCATGCAGGCGATAAGGGACGCCGGCGGGCTCATCGGCTGGGGCGCGGCGACCCCGCTGACCTACGCCGTGGGCGAGGTCCTCGCCGTACCGCTGCTCGTGCTGCTCACGGTGTTCGGCCTGCTGGTCGTCACCGCGACCCCGGTCAACGCGATCCCGCAGCGGCTGCGGCTGCTCGGCGTGCGGCTCGGCATCGTGCACGACCCGGAGGCCGACGAGTACAGCGACGACGACGCGCGCTACGAGGAGCAGTGGCGCGAGGCGCTGCCCGCGCGCTCCCGCAAGCAGTCGAGCGCCCCCCAGGATTACGACCCCGACGCGGCGGAGCAGGAGGCCCTCTCCAAGCGGCGTACCCGTCCCCGTCGCTCGGCGGTGCCGCAGCCGGACATGGAACGGCGGATGGACGCCGTGGACGTCGCCGCCGCTGCCGCCGCCGCACTCGACGGCGCGGTGCTGCACGGCATGCCGCCCTCGCCGATCGTCGCGGACCTCACCCAGGGCGTCGGCGTGGGCGACCGCGGGGAGAGCACCACCCCGACGCCCGTGCCCTCCGCGCGCCCCGGCCAGGACGGCCGGAGCGGGGGGTCCGCACAGGACCCGCCGACCCGTCGTCCCGCCGGACAGAAGCAGTCCGGGGTCCCCGACCTCACGAAGACCCCGCCGCCCCAGCCCCGCGACCTGCCGGCGCGCGCCGAGCAGCTCCAGCTCTCCGGCGACATCACCTACTCCCTCCCCTCCCTGGACCTGCTGGAGCGGGGCGGTCCGGGCAAGGCGCGCAGCGCGGCCAACGACGCCATCGTCGACTCGCTCACCAACGTCTTCACCGAGTTCAAGGTCGACGCCCGGGTCACCGGGTTCACCCGCGGCCCGACGGTCACGCGCTACGAGGTCGAACTCGGGCCCGCCGTGAAGGTCGAGCGGATCACTGCGCTGACCAAGAACATCGCGTACGCCGTCGCCAGCCCGGACGTGCGGATCATCAGCCCGATCCCCGGCAAGTCCGCGGTCGGCATCGAGATCCCCAACACCGACCGGGAGATGGTGAACCTCGGGGACGTGCTGCGCCTCGCGGACGCCGCCGGGGACGACCACCCGATGCTCGTCGCGCTCGGCAAGGACGTCGAGGGCGGCTACGTGATGGCCAACATCGCGAAGATGCCGCACATCCTCGTCGCCGGCGCCACTGGTTCCGGCAAGTCCTCCTGCATCAACTGCCTGATCACCTCGGTCATGATGCGGGCGACCCCGGAGGACGTGCGCATGGTCCTCGTCGATCCCAAGCGCGTCGAACTGACCGCGTACGAGGGCATTCCGCACCTGATCACGCCGATCATCACCAACCCCAAGCGGGCCGCCGAGGCTCTGCAGTGGGTCGTGCGCGAGATGGATCTGCGCTACGACGACCTGGCGGCGTACGGGTTCCGGCACATCGACGACTTCAACGAGGCCGTGCGCAACGGCAAGGTCAAGGCGCCGGAGGACAGCGAACGGGAGCTGAAGCCGTACCCGTACCTGCTGGTGATCGTGGACGAGCTCGCCGACCTGATGATGGTCGCGCCGCGCGACGTGGAGGACGCGATCGTGCGCATCACCCAGCTCGCGCGCGCCGCCGGCATCCACCTGGTCCTCGCCACCCAGCGCCCCTCGGTCGACGTGGTCACCGGTCTGATCAAGGCGAACGTGCCCTCGCGGCTCGCGTTCGCCACCTCCTCGCTGGCCGACTCGCGCGTCATCCTCGACCAGCCCGGCGCGGAGAAGCTGATCGGCAAGGGCGACGGGCTGTTCCTGCCGATGGGGGCGAGCAAGCCGACCCGTCTTCAGGGCGCGTTCGTGACCGAGGCGGAGGTCCAGGAGGTCGTCCAGCACTGCAAGGACCAGATGGCGCCGGTCTTCCGGGACGACGTCGTCGTCGGCACCAAGCAGAAGAAGGAGATCGACGAGGACATCGGCGACGACCTCGACCTGCTGTGCCAGGCGGCCGAGCTGGTCGTCTCCACGCAGTTCGGCTCGACGTCCATGCTTCAGCGCAAGCTGCGCGTCGGCTTCGCCAAGGCGGGACGGCTGATGGACCTCATGGAGTCCCGCGGCGTCGTCGGACCCAGCGAGGGATCCAAGGCGCGTGACGTTCTTGTGAAGCCCGACGAGCTGGACGGCGTGCTTGCCGTGATTCGCGGGGAGTCTGAGGGGTAGCAGGAAGACGCCGTCCGGCGGATGTGCTCGCCGCGGGTGGACGCGTGGACCGTGATCCACCCGTTAGCGAGCGACGAGCAACCGTTTCGCCTGGGCGTACGTCAAGTTGAGCGAGTGGACCGGTGCGGGTCCCGCCCTGGACGCTACATCTGTCCCACCATCGGCTTGTCCGGCCATTCCGATGGCGTACAAAGTCCCACCGCCGGGTCGCTTCACCCTTTGGCACATCTCTAGACTGAACCTCCAGCACAGGCGGCTACACGCTCGAAAGGCGCCCCCGTGTCCATCGGCAACTCCCCTGAAGACGAGCGTCCCTTCGAAGACGTTTCCGAGGAAGCCCGCCCCTCCGTCGGCCGTGCCCTGAAGGAGGCGCGGTTGGCCGCCGGGCTGACCGTCGACGACGTCAGCAGCGCCACCCGGGTCCGCGTCGCCATCGTGCACGCCATCGAGGCCGACGACTTCGCGCCCTGCGGTGGCGACGTCTACGCCCGCGGTCACATCCGGAACCTGGCGAAGGCCGTGCGGCTCGACCCGGCCCCGCTGATCGCGCGCTTCGACGCCGAGCACGGCGGCCGCCCCGCCCCGACCCCGGCCGCCCCCCTGTTCGAGGCGGAACGCATCCGCCCGGAGCGGCGCGGGCCCAACTGGACCGCGGCCATGGTCGCGGCGATCGTCGTCGTGATCGGCTTCGTCGGCTTCACGGCCGTCAAGGGCGGCAGTGACGACACCGGCGCCAAGGGGCAGATCGGCGAGGGCTCCACGCCCACGGCCGGCAGGTCGGCCTCGCCCACGCCGAAGAGCACCAAGTCCGCCGATCCGGCACCGGCGCCGTCCGACAGCGCCATCGCGGCCGCGCCGCAGGACAAGGTCACCGTGCAGGTCAGCGCCGACAACGGGCGCAGCTGGATCTCGGCCAAGGACCACAACGGCCGGATGCTCTTCGACGGGCTCCTGCAGAAGGGCGAGTCCAAGACCTTCCAGGACAGCTCCAAGATCAACCTGATCCTCGGCGACGCAGGCTCGGTCCAGCTGTACGTCAACGGCAAGAAGATCGAGGACCAGTTCCAGCCGGGCGCCGTGGAACGCCTCACGTACACCAAGGGCGACCCGCAGGTCGGGTAGCGGTAGGCGAGCGGCCCGTACACAAAGGGCCGAACAGACAGGCAAGTACGGGGTTGGCCAAGATCGGCCAACCCCGTCGACTTGGGCGGTCGGAGAGACAAAGTAGTCTTGAGCCCATGCCTGAACGCCGTACCGTCGCACTCGTCACTCTCGGCTGCGCCCGTAACGAGGTGGACTCGGAGGAGCTCGCAGGCCGTTTGGAGGCGGACGGCTGGCAGCTCGTGGAGGACGCCGCGGAAGCGGACGTCGCCGTGGTCAACACCTGTGGCTTCGTGGAGGCCGCCAAGAAGGACTCCGTCGACGCCCTCCTCGAGGCCAACGATCTCAAGGACCACGGCAGAACGCAGGCGGTGGTCGCGGTCGGCTGCATGGCCGAGCGGTACGGCAAGGAGCTCGCCGAGGCCCTCCCGGAGGCCGACGGCGTGCTCGGCTTCGACGACTACGCGGACATCTCCGACCGCCTCCAGACGATCCTGAGCGGCGGTATCCACGCCGCGCACACCCCGCGCGACCGCCGCAGGCTCCTGCCGATCAGCCCGGCCGAGCGGCAGGACGCCGGCACGGAGGTGGCCATTCCGGGGCACGGCCCCACGGACCTCCCGGAAGGTGTCGCCCCGGCCTCCGGCCCGCGCGCGCCGCTGCGCCGCCGCCTGGACGGCGCCCCGGTCGCCTCGGTCAAGCTCGCCTCCGGCTGCGACCGGCGCTGCTCCTTCTGCGCCATCCCGTCCTTCCGTGGCTCGTTCATCTCCCGCCGCCCCAGCGATGTGCTGAACGAGACGCGGTGGCTGGCCGAGCAGGGCGTCAAGGAGGTCATGCTGGTCTCCGAGAACAACACCTCCTACGGCAAGGACCTCGGCGACATCCGCCTCCTGGAGTCCCTGCTGCCCGAGCTCGCCGAGGTCGAGGGCATCGAGCGGGTGCGGGTGAGCTACCTCCAGCCGGCCGAGATGCGTCCCGGGCTGATCGACGTCCTGACCTCCACCCCGAAGGTCGTCCCCTACTTCGACCTGTCGTTCCAGCACTCCGCGCCCGGCGTGCTGCGCGCCATGCGCCGCTTCGGCGACACCGACCGCTTCCTGGAGCTGCTCGACACCATCCGCTCCAAGGCCCCCGAGGCCGGCGTGCGGTCCAACTTCATCGTCGGCTTCCCCGGCGAGAGCGATGCCGACCTGGCCGAGCTCGAGCGGTTCCTGAACGGTGCGCGGCTGGACGCCATCGGCGTCTTCGGCTACTCCGACGAGGAGGGCACGGAGGCGGCGACGTACGACGGCAAGCTCGACGAGGACGTCGTCGCCGAGCGGCTGGCGCGTGTCTCCCGGCTGGCCGAGGAGCTCGTCTCCCAGCGGGCCGAGGAGCGCGTCGGTCAGACGGTGAACGTGCTGGTCGAGTCCGTGGACGCCGAGGAGGGCGTCCGCGGCCGGGCGGCGCACCAGGCACCGGAGACGGACGGCCAGGTGGTGCTCGCCGGCGGTGAGGACCTGGACGTGGGTCGTATGGTCGAGGCGAAGGTGGTCGGTACGGAAGGCGTCGACCTGGTGGCCGAGCCGCTGGCGGGCGCGTTCGCGTGGAGCGAGGAGGCGGGCAGATGACGGGAGTCCCGGCATCCGCCGCGGGCGGCTCCTCGAGCGCACAGGGGAGGGCCACAGGGGCGGCTTCGCGCCGCGCCGGTGCCGACGGGGCTTCGGGCGCTTCCCGCGCCTCCCAGGTCTCCCGTCCTGCCGCTTCCGCCACTCCTGCCGATTCCGGTGCGACGGACGCGACGGGTGAGACCGCGACGGCGCAGGGCTCCGGCAAGGCACCGCGGGGCGGAAAGATCGCGGCCGCCGCCGTGAACCAGGCGAGTGTGTGGAACGTCGCCAATCTGCTGACCATGCTCCGGCTGCTTCTCGTGCCCTGCTTCGTGGCCCTGATGCTGGCCGAGGGCGGGTACGACCCGGCGTGGCGGTCGCTGGCCTGGGCGGCCTTCGCCATCGCCATGATCACCGACCTGTTCGACGGCCATCTGGCGCGGACGTACGACCTCGTCACCGACTTCGGGAAGATCGCTGATCCCATAGCCGACAAGGCGATCATGGGGGCGGCGCTGATCTGCCTCTCCGGGCTCGGCGATCTGCCCTGGTGGGTGACCGGGGTGATCCTCGGCCGGGAACTGGGGATCACGCTCCTGCGCTTCCTGGTCATCCGGTACGGCGTCATCCCCGCGAGCCGCGGCGGCAAGCTGAAGACGCTCACGCAGGGCGTGGCCGTCGGGATGTACGTACTGGCGCTGACGGGTTGGCTGGCCACGTTGAGGTTCTGGGTGATGGCCGCGGCGGTCGTGCTGACCGTGGTCACGGGCCTCGACTATGTGAGACAGGCCATCGTGCTGCGCAGGCGGGGAATCGCCGAGCAGCGTGCCGCGTTGGAGGAGTCGCAAGCGTGAGTTCGCCGGCCGTCGATGTAGTGAGACTACTCACGGTGAGGGGCGAGACGGTCGCCGTGGCCGAGTCGCTGACCGGTGGCCTGGTCGCGGCGGAGATCACCGCGGTGCCGGGGGCATCGAAGGTGTTCCGGGGCTCGGTCACCGCCTACGCCACCGAGCTCAAGCACCGGCTGCTCGGCGTCGACGCCACCCTGCTGGCCGAGCGGGGAGCGGTGGATCCGCAGGTCGCGGCCCAGATGGCGGCCGGGGTGCGGAAGGCCCTGGAAGCCGATTGGGGCATCGCGACCACCGGCGTCGCCGGTCCCGACCCCCAGGACGGGCAGCCGGTCGGGACGGTCTTCGTGGCCGTGGCCGGTCCGCGCGTGACGGAAACCGGCGCCGAACATGGCGGGAAAACGTCCGCACTGCGGTTGAACGGCGGCCGGGCGGAAATTCGTATGGAGAGTGTACGGAGCGTGCTCGCACTGCTTTTGGAGCAGATCGCGGGCGAACAGACCGGAAATGAGCGGGCACAGGATACGGAACGGAACGGGGGGTTTTGATGTTTGCAGCCCTGAGTGAACACGACATCGCTCCCCGCACGGCCGCGGCGCAAGGCGGTACGGTGGGGCGTGAAGGATGCGGCTACGCGGTCCGAGGAGGGAGCCACCGATGATTCTGCTCCGTCGCCTGCTGGGTGACGTGCTGCGTCGGCAGCGCCAGCGCCAGGGCCGTACTCTGCGCGAAGTCTCCTCGTCCGCCCGAGTCTCGCTCGGCTATCTATCCGAGGTGGAGCGGGGGCAGAAGGAGGCGTCCTCCGAGCTGCTCGCCGCCATCTGCGACGCGCTGGACGTACGGATGTCCGAGCTCATGCGGGAAGTGAGCGACGAGCTCGCCCTCGCCGAGCTGGCCCAGTCTGCTGCGGCCACCGAGCCCGTGCCCACGCCGGTTCGCCCGATGCTGGGTTCCGTGTCGGTGACCGGTGTGCCACCGGAACGGGTGACCATCAAGGCGCCCGCCGCCGAGGCGGTGGACGTGGTCGCCGCGTGACCAGTCGCACGCGCGCGTGAACCTACGCACACGTGAGTGAGGCCCCGGTCGGGGCTTCTTCGGGGAGACCCGGAGGGGCACGGCCGGGGCCTTCACCTTGTCCGGGGGTTTACGGCGGGTTTCGCCGCGCCCGTTTGCCGGTGCCGGGCGGTGCCGCCATCGTGGAGGCCAGTGCGGCGGTCCGGCGTCGGCTGGAGGTGGCGGTGGGTGCGATGGCGGGGCCGATAGTGCGCTGGGGGGCCGCTCTGGGGCTCGGCGCGGTGTGGTGGTGGGCGGTGCTGCGGCTGCTGCTGTCGGGCGAGGCGGGGGTGCTGGAGGGGGCTGTCACAGCCGGGGGATGGGGTCTGAGCCTGCTGCCCGTGCACTGCGTGCCCAAGGAGGGCCGCAAGGTGGGGCCGAAACAAGAGCCGGACGTGGGGGCGGACGTGGGGGCGGACGTGGGGCCGGACGTGGGGCCGGACGTGGAGGTGGACAAGGGGCCTGAGGCGTCGGCGCCCGCGGACGGCGGTGGGGCGTTGTTTCCCGCCTCCGGAGAGTGGCCGTACGGCGTCTTCGGGGGGCCGCCGTCCGCCGGCGGGGGATGGCCGTTCGGCGCCGCGACGTCATCGCCGCCTCACCGTTCGGACGAGGAACCCGGGACGTCGTGAAGGACGGGACTGGTCAAGCGGTGGCGCGGCGATATCAGCCCGTGGCGCGGTGATAGCGGTCCCGCCACCTCTGCGCGGTGCCCGGCGGCGGTGCGGGGCCTGCCTGGCAGCTCGGACACCAGAACGTGGGCCGCTCCTGGGAGCCGTCGCCCTGGTCGGCCACCCGGACGGAGGTGCCGCAGCGCAGACACGGGCGCGGCGCCCGGCCGTACACGAACAGGTCCTGGCCTCGCAGGCCGGTGGTCCGGCGGACGACGCGGTCGCGGTTGGCCTCCAGGAGCCTCTTGGCCAGGGCGGGCAGCTTCGCGGCGCGGTCGGCGGGCAGGGCGCTCACAGGCAGCCACGGGGTCACGCCGAGCAGGAAGCACAGCTCGCTCTTGTAGACGTTGCCGATGCCGGCGAGATTGCGCTGGTCCAGCAGGGCCTCGCCGAGCGGGCGGCCCGGGTCGGCCAGGAGGTTGGCCAGGGCCAGGTCGGGGTCCCAGTCGGGGCCGAGGAGGTCCGGGCCGAGGTGGGCGACGGTGCGGTCCTCCTCCGAGGTGCGCAGCAGTTCCAGGACCTGGAGGCGGTAGCCGACGGCCGCGCGGTCGGCGGTGCCGAGCACGGCGCGGATCTGGTGGCCGGGGCCGCCCTTCCAACGCTCGCCGGTGCCGTACACCTTCCAGGCGCCCTCCATCAGCAGGTGCGAGTGCAGCGTCAGACCGCCCTCGAAACGGGTGAGCAGGTGCTTGCCGCGGGAGACGGCGTCCAGGACGGCCCGGCCGGTGAGGTCGACCGTGGCGTACTTCGGCACCCGGAAGTCGCTGCGGGTCAGCACCTTGCCCGCGAGGGCGTCGTGCAACCGCCTCGCGGTCTGCCAGACCGTGTCGCCTTCGGGCATGGGTCAAGGGTGACACGTGCGGGTGGGCGACACGTACGGGTGCGCGTGGGGGTGGCTCCCGCGGCCCGGATCAGGCGCGCAGGCGCAGTCCGCGCGGGGTCGCTATGAAACCCGCTCCTTCCAGGAGGGCGCCGAGGGGGGAGGTCAGGGCCGAGGCCCCGTTGATCCGCTCCACCGTCACCGTGCCCAGCGAGCCCGCGCGGGCGGCCGCGGCGAGCGCCTCGGCGGCCGCCCGCAGACGCGAGTCGTCACCGGCCGCGCCGTCCGCGTCGGCCGGCCAGGCCAGCAGCGTCTTGCCGCCGCGCTCCATGTACAGCGCCAGTTCGCCGTCGACGAGCACCACCAGGGAGCCGGCCTTGCGGCCCGGCTTGTGTCCCGCGCCGGTCGGCGGCTCGGGCCAGGACAGGGCGGCGCCGTAGGCGTTCGCGGGGTCGGCGGCGGCGAGGACGGCCCCTCGGGGCCCGGTGGCGGCGGTACGGGCACGGTGGTCACCGAAGCCGTTGCCGTACGGGAAGGCCGACCCGCCGCCCCTCGGGCCACCGCGACCCGGTGCGGCGAGGTCCCGGGGCGAGACGTAGTCACCGGGGGCCGGGCGGCCGGAGTCCAGCCAGTCGACGTCGCCGCCGACGTCGCCGCCGAGGTCACCGTCGAAGTCATCGCCGAGTTCGGCGGCGGGGAAGCCGGAGTCGAGGCCACCGGGGCCCCGGGAGCCGTCGGGGGAGCCGAAGCCGTCGGGACCACCGCCCCCGGAGACCGCGCCGGGCAGGCCCTCGCCCCGCTCACGGGCGTTCGCCACCGCGCGCAGTCGGTCCACCGCGCCGTCCATCGCGAACTGCGCGGCACCCAGGCCCTCCACCACATAGCCCCGCCGGGCCTGGCCGCTGTCCTCGAAGGCGGACAGGACCCGGTACACCGCCGAGAAGCCCCCCTCGACGCCCTCCGCCCCCACCGCGCCCCGCGTGATCACGCCGTGCCGGTCGAGGAGCGTACGGGCCAGGGCGTGGGCGCGCACGGTGGGGTCGGGGTCGCGGACCGGCAGCAGCGACCAGCGGCCGGCGACGGTCGGCGGGCCGCTGCGGGACGCGGTCCGGGCGGCGGCCGTCAGCGATCCGTAACGCCCGCGCGGGACCGCGCGCTTGGCCCGGTGCGCGGTGGAACCCGCGGTGCGGCCCGAGCCCAGCAGGGAGCGCATCGGGGCGAGCGTGTCGTTGGTGAGCCGTCCGGACCACGCCAGGTCCCACAGCGCGTCGGCCAGTTGGGGATCCGTGGCCTCGGGGTGGGTGGTCGCGCGGACCTGGTCGGCGATCTGACGGAAGAACAGGCCGTATCCGCCGGAGAGGGAGTCCAGGACCGACTGGTGGAGCGCGGTCGGCTCCAGCGGGTGCGAGGGGGGCAGGAGCAGCGGGGCCGTGTCCGCCAGGTACAGGGAGACCCAGCCGTCCTTTCCGGGCAGCGCGCCCGCGCCCGCCCACACCACCTCGCCGGCCGCGGTGAGTTCGTCCAGCATCGACGGGGTGTAGTTCGCCACGCGGGACGGCAGGACCAGCTTTTCCAGCGCGGAGGCGGGTACGGACGCGCCCTGCAACTGCTCGACGGCGCGCACCAGTCCGTCGACGCCGCGCAGTCCGTGCCCCTTGCCGATGTGCTGCCACTGGGGCAGGAACTGCGCGAGCGCGGCCGGCGGCACCGGCTCCAGCTCGTGCCGCAGCGCGGCCAGCGAGCGCCGGCGAAGCCGACGCAGCACGGTCGCGTCGCACCACTCCTGGCCGATGCCGGCCGGATGGAACTCGCCCTGTACGACACGGCCGCCCGCGGCGAGCCGCTGGAGCGCGCCCTCGGTGACCGCCACGCCCAGGCCGAAGCGGGCCGCGGCCACCGCCGACGTGAACGGGCCGTGGGTGCGGGCGTAGCGCGCCAGGAGGTCGCCCAGGGGGTCCTTCACCGGCTCGGTGAACGCCTCCGGGACGCCCACCGGCAGGGCGGTGCCGAGCGCGTCGCGCAGCCGGCCCGCGTCCTCGATCGCGGCCCAGTGGTCGGCTCCGGCGATCCGGACCCGGATGGCACGGCGGGCCCCGGCCAGCTCCCGCGCCCAGCCGGGCTCGGCGCCCCGCTCGGCCAGCTCGGCCTCCGAGAGCGGCCCGAGCAGCCGCAGTACGTCGGCGACGCCTTCGACGTCCTTCACACGGCGGTCCTCGGTCAGCCACTGCAGCTCGCGCTCCAGTTCCACCAGTACCTCGGCGTCGAGCAGTTCGCGCAGCTCCGCCTGGCCCAGCAGCTCGGCCAGCAGCCGCGAGTCCAGCGACAGCGCGGCGGCGCGGCGCTCGGCGAGCGGCGAGTCACCCTCGTACAGGAACTGGGCGACGTACCCGAACAGCAGCGATCGCGCGAAGGGGGACGGCTCGGGGGTGGTGACCTCGACCAGGCGCACCCTGCGCGACTCGACGTCGCCCATCAGCTCGACCAGGCCCGGCACGTCGAAGACGTCCTGGAGGCATTCGCGGACCGCCTCCAGCACGATCGGGAACGAGCCGAACTCGCTCGCCACCTGGAGCAGTTGGGCGGCGCGCTGGCGCTGCTGCCACAACGGGGTGCGCCTGCCCGGGTTGCGGCGCGGCAGCAGCAGCGCGCGAGCGGCGCACTCGCGGAAGCGGGAGGCGAACAGGGCCGAGCCGCCGACCTGGTCGGTGACGACCTGGTCGACCTCGCCCTTGTCGAAGGTGACGTCCGCGGCCCCGACGGGCGCCTGCTCCGCGTCGTACTCCAGGCCGGCCTTCACCGGCTCCTGGTCGAGCAGGTCCAGGCCCATCAGATCGGCGTCGGGCAGGCGCAGCACGATGCCGTCGTCGGCGTGCATCACCTGCGCGTCCATGCCGTACCGCTCGGACAGGCGGGCGCCGAGCGCCAGCGCCCAGGGGGCGTGCACCTGGGCGCCGAAGGGGGAGTGCACCACGACCCGCCAGTCGCCCAGCTCGTCGCGGAAGCGCTCCACGACGATCGTCCGGTCGTCGGGGATATGCCCACAGGCCGCGCGCTGCTCCTCCAGGTACGACAGGACGTTGTCCGCGGCCCACGCGTCGAGGCCGGCGGCCAGCAGACGCAGCCGGGCGTCCTCCTCCGCCAGGGAGCCGACCTCGCGCAGGAACGCGCCCACCGCGCGACCCAGCTCCAGCGGGCGGCCCAACTGGTCGCCCTTCCAGAACGGCAGTCGGCCCGGCACGCCCGGCGCTGGCGAGACCAGGACCCGGTCGCGCGTGATGTCCTCGATGCGCCAGGAGCTGGTGCCGAGCGTGAAGACGTCGCCGACCCGGGACTCGTAGACCATCTCCTCGTCCAGCTCACCGACCCGGCCGCCGCCCTTCTTGGGGTCCGAGCCGGCGAGGAACACCCCGAACAGGCCGCGGTCGGGGATCGTGCCCCCGGAGGTGACGGCGAGGCGCTGCGCGCCGGGACGGCCGGTGATCGTGCCCGCGACGCGGTCCCACACCACGCGCGGGCGCAGCTCCGCGAACGCGTCGGACGGGTAGCGGCCGGCGAGCATGTCCAGGACGGCCGTGAACGCCGACTCCGGCAGTGAGGCGAACGGCGCCGCCCGGCGGACCAGGGCGAGCAGGTCGTCCAGCTGCCAGGTGTCCATCGCCGTCATCGCCACGAGCTGCTGGGCGAGGACGTCCAGCGGGTTGGCGGGCACCTTGAGGGACTCGATGGAGCCGGAGCGCATCCGCTCGGTGACCACCGCGGCCTGGACCAGGTCGCCGCGGTACTTCGGGAAGACCACGCCGGTGGAGACCGCGCCGACCTGGTGTCCCGCGCGGCCCACCCGTTGCAGTCCGGAGGCCACGGACGGCGGGGACTCGACCTGGACGACGAGGTCGACGGCGCCCATGTCGATGCCCAGCTCCAGGCTGGAGGTGGCGACCACCGCGGGGAGCCGGCCCGCCTTGAGGTCCTCCTCGACCAGGGCGCGCTGCTCCTTGGAGACCGAGCCGTGGTGCGCGCGGGCGATGACCGGCGGCGCGCCGTGCGCCGCGCCGGAGCCGCCCATCAGCTCGGCGGGAGAGTGGTGTTCGTCCAGGGACTCGCCGGTGGCCCGCTCGTAGGCGATCTCGTTGAGCCGGTTGCACAGGCGCTCGGCGAGCCGGCGGGAGTTGGCGAACACGATCGTCGAGCGGTGCGCCTGGACCAGGTCGGTGATCCGCTCCTCGACATGCGGCCAGATCGAGGGCCGCTCCGCCCGGTCGCCGCCGTCGGCGACCGGGGAACCGCCCAGCTCGCCCAGGTCCTCGACGGGGACGACCACCGACAGGTCGAACTCCTTGCCGGACTCCGGCTGGACGATCTCCACCTTGCGGCGGGGCGACAGATAGCGGGCGATCTCGTCGACCGGGCGGACCGTCGCGGACAGGCCGATGCGGCGGGCGGGCCTCGGCAGCAGCTCGTCCAGGCGCTCCAGGGACAGCGCGAGGTGCGCGCCGCGCTTGGTGCCGGCCACCGCGTGCACCTCGTCCAGGATCACCGTCTCCACACCGGTCAGCGCGTCCCGTGTGGCCGACGTCAGCATCAGGAACAGCGACTCGGGTGTGGTGATCAGGATGTCCGGCGGGCGGGTGGACAGGGCGCGGCGCTCGGCCGCCGGGGTGTCGCCGGAGCGGATGCCGACCTTCACCTCCGGTTCGGGCAGGCCGCGGCGGACGGACTCCTGGCGGATACCGGTCAGCGGGCTGCGCAGGTTGCGTTCCACGTCCACGGCGAGGGCCTTGAGCGGGGAGACGTACAGCACCCGGCAGCGCTTCTTCGGATCGGCCGGGGGCGGGATGGAGGCGAGCTGGTCGAGTGCGGCGAGGAAGGCGGCGAGGGTCTTTCCGGAGCCGGTCGGGGCGACCACCAGCACGTCCGAGCCCTCGCCGATGGCCTGCCACGCCCCCGCCTGGGCGGCGGTGGGCGCGGAGAAGGCCCCCGTGAACCAGCCGCGGGTCGCGGGGGAGAAGCCGTCGAGGGCCCGGAGTGCGTCGCTGACCATGAATCCATCGTGCACCCGGCCACTGACAACGCCCTGCGACCTGGGCGTGCCCTCGGTCGTCCGAGGCGGCCCCGACACTGGTGGAGCCGCGCCGACAACGGAGAATCGGGGGTATGGCGGCAGCGGGTGAGGAGCGGGCGCGGCACTGGCAGTACGAGGAACTGCCGGGTGTCGATCTGCTGCGGGCCCGCTACGTCCGCAAGGAGTTCGTGCGGCACACCCACGAGCACTTCGTGATCGCCGCCGTCGTCGAGGGCGTGGAGGTGTTCCACCACGGGGGGTCCGACCAGTACGCGGGCCCGGGGATGCTGGCGCTGGTCAATCCCGACACCCCGCACACCGGACGGGCGGCGGTGCCCGAGGGGTGGCGGTATGGCGCTGTGTATCCGTCGCCGGAGCTGGTCGCCGGGATCGCCGCGGAGACCACGGGCATTCGCGGAACGCCGGGCTTCGTCCGTCCCGTGTTCGACGATCCGTACGCCGTCGGACTGGTGCACCAGGTGCTGCGCGCCACGGACGAGGGCAACGCGCTGGCCGCCGACACCCTGCTGCGGGTCGCCGTGACGCGGCTGCTGCGGCTCAACGGCGGGACGCTGCCGCAGCGGGAGATACGGACGGCGGGCGCGAGGACCGCGGCACGCGCGCGTGCCGTCCTGGAGGAGCGGATGGCCGAGCCGCCCAGCCTGGAGAGGCTGGCGGCCGACCTGGGCAGCAGCCCGTTCGCGCTGCTGCGGGCCTTCCGCAACGCCTACGGAATGCCGCCGCACACCTGGCTGACCGACGCCCGGGTGCGCCGGGCCAGACGGCTGCTGGACGCGGGCACCGCGCCCTCCCAGACCGCCGTCGCCGTCGGCTTCACCGACCAGTCGCACCTGAGCCGGCACTTCACCCGGATCGTGGGCGTGCCCCCGGGCGCCTACCAGCGCGAGCGCAAGAACGTACAAGACTCCGGGGCCCGGCTCTTCCTACCCTCGACGCCGTGGCAGAACAGACAGCTCTCGCAGACATACGCGCCGACGACGGAGGAAAGCCCGACGCCGCCGTCGTACGGGACGCCCTGGGAGTCGGGGTCGCCGTAGGACTGTCCGGGTTCGCCTTCGGGGTGACCTCGGCGGGCAGCGGGCTCACGCTTTGGCAGACGTGCGCGCTCAGCCTGCTGGTGTTCACCGGGGCCTCCCAGTTCGCGCTGGTGGGGGCGCTGGCCGCCGGAGGCAACCCGTACACGGCGGCCGCGGGCGCCTTCTTCCTGGGCGTGCGCAACGCCTTCTACGGGCTGCGCCTGTCGCAGCTGCTGGCCCTCCCGCGCGCGGTACGGCCCTTCGCGGCCCAATGGGTCATCGACGAGACCACCGCGGTGACGCTGGCCCAGCCCACGCGGCGCAGCGCGCGGATCGGCTTCACCGTCACCGGGGTCACCCTCTACGTGCTGTGGAACCTCACCACGCTGCTGGGCGCGCTGGGCGCCAAGGCCCTCGGCGACACCGACGCGTGGGGCCTGGACGCGGCCGGGCCGGCCGTGTTCCTGGCCCTGCTGGCGCCGATGCTGAAGACCGCCACCGAGCGGGCCGTCGCCGCTCTGGCCGTAATGCTCGGGCTCGGTCTGCTGCCCGTGCTGCCGGCCGGGGTGCCGGTCCTGGCGGCCGCGCTCGCCGCGCCGGCCGTGCTGTACCTGCGGGGTCGCCGCGGGAGCGGCGGCCGTGACGACGTACGAGAGGGAGATCGTTGAACATCTGGATCGCGGTCGCGGTGACCGCTGTCGGCTGCTACGCCGTCAAGCTGGCCGGGCTGCTCGTTCCGGCGGGTGCCCTGGAGCGGCCGCTGGTGAAGCGGCTCGCCGCGCTGCTGCCCGTCGCCCTGCTGGCCGCGCTCACCGCCCAGCAGACGTTCGCCGACGGGCACACGCTCGTGCTGGACGCGCGGGCGGCCGGGGTCGCGGCCGCCGCCGTGGCGCTGCTGCTGCGGGCACCGTTCCTGGTCGTGGTCGGGGCGGCCGTGCTGGTGACGGCCGGGGTGCGGGCCCTGACGGGGTGAGCCGGGGTGAGCCGGGGCGCGTACCGGCGGTGGTTCAGCCGATGGGCCGGCCGTAGGCCCTGAGGGTGCGCAGCGCCTCGATCGTGACCATGGGGCGTGCCTCCAGCGCGGTGCCCGGAGCCCACTGCTGCCACGTGACCGGCCAGCCGCCGTCCTCCTCCTGGCGGCCGGCCAGGTGGTCCAGGGAGCGCTTCATCTCCTCTTCCGTGAACCACGCGCGCGCGAGGGAGCCGGGTGTCCGCGCGTAGTCGTGCGGGAAGTGGTGCTCCCCGGGGGCGTAGCCGGGTGCGACCGGGTAGGCCTCCGGCCGCTCCGGGTCCAGCAGCGCCAGGCGCCGATCGCGCACCAGACGGCCGAGCCGGTCGGCGGCCGCACGCGCGCGGGTGCGGTCGGGTGCCGAGTCCAGGAAGGTGACGGCCGCCTCGATCTCGTACGGGTGGGAGGTAGCCAGGGACTCGACCCGCTGCCAGCAGAAGTCGGTGGCCCGGAACAGCCAGGCGTGCCACACCTCGTTGCGGTGCAGCAGGCCCACCACCGGTCCGGTGGCCAGGAGGTCGCTCGGCGGGTCGTCCACGATCGGCACGAAGGGGGCCGCCGGATAGCCGCGCTGGCCGGGATGGACCGCGGGCAGCGCGCCGTCGGGAGTGGAGACGGAGGTCAGGTAGCGACACACGCGCTCCACCCGCTGTCCGCCGCAGCGGCCGACGGTGTCCAGCACACGCAGCGCGTGCGCGGTGTGCAGCGGCTGGCTGACGGGGCCGCGCAGATCGGGCTCCAGCGCGTGACCGTACCCGCCGTCCTCGTTGCGGTAGGCGTCCAGCGCGGTCTCCACCGGATCCGCGCCGCCGTTCAGGAAGTGGTACGCGAACAGCCGCTGCTCCAGCACGCGCGCGGTGAGCCATACGAAGTGCTCGGCGCGGAACAGCGGGGAGGACGACGGGGGCGGCGGGGGAGAAGGGGGAGTTCCGGTCTCGGCCATGCGTCCGACCGTAGGGCGGAAAGCGGTCTCGCCCGGTGGCCCCGGAACGAGGTCACCCGCAGGGGCGGGATACTGGGATCATGCGGTTGACGGTCTTCTGGGAGCGGATGGCGGAGCACTTCGGCACGGGGTATGCCGACACCTTCGCGCGCGACCACGTGATGTCGGAGCTCGGCGGGCGCACGGTGCACGAGGCGCTGGCGGCCGGCTGGGACGCGAAGGACGTGTGGCGCGTGGTGTGCCAGGTCATGAACGTTCCACGGGAGAGGCACTGACCGGGCCCGAGGACCGCGGGCCGGTGCCGGGCCGCCGGCGGCGTCGGAGAGACTTGCACCGTGGCACCCACTGACGAGACCGGGCAGACGGCCCCGCACGCATCCCCGTTCGCTACGACGCCGCCTCCCCGGTCTCCGGTACCGGCCGAGGGCGCAGCAGGGCCCGGCGCCCGCATGCCCCGCTGGCTGCCGCGGGCCATGGTGCTCGCGGTCGGCCTCGTCGCCGCCTTCCAGCTCGGCAACTGGGCCTTCCACCAGCTGACCGGCCTGCTCCTCAACGTCCTCATCGCGTTCTTCCTGGCCCTCGCCATCGAGCCCGCGGTCAGCCGCATGGCCGACCGCGGGATGCGGCGGGGGCTCGCGACCTTCCTGGTCTTCCTCGGTCTGGCGATCGCGTCCGCGGGCTTCGTGACGCTGCTCGGCTCGATGCTCGCCGGGCAGATCATCAAGATGGTCGAGGGCTTCCCGGAGTACCTCGACTCCGTCATCAACTGGGTCAACACCACGTTCCACACCGAGGTCAGACGGGTGGACGTGCAGGAGGGCCTGCTCCACTCCGACTGGCTGCGCAAGTACGCACAGAACAGCGCCGCGGGCGTGCTCGACGTGTCCGCCCAGGTGCTCGGAGGCCTGTTCCGGCTGCTGACGATCGCGCTGTTCTCGTTCTACTTCGCCGCCGACGGTCCGCGGCTGCGCCGCACCATCTGCTCCCTGCTGCCGCCCGCCCGCCAGGCGGAGGTGCTGCGCGCGTGGGAGATAGCGGTCGACAAGACCGGCGGCTATCTGTACTCGCGCGGCCTGATGGCGCTCGTCTCGGGGATCGCCCACTACGTCCTGCTCCAGGCCCTGGGAGTGCCGTACGCGCTCGTGCTCGGTGTCTGGGTGGGCCTGGTCTCGCAGTTCATCCCCACCATAGGGACCTATCTCGCGGGCGCCCTGCCGATGCTGATCGCCTTCACGGTCGACCCCTGGTACGCGCTGTGGGTGCTGGTCTTCGTGGTGGTCTACCAGCAGTTCGAGAACTACATGCTGCAACCCAAGCTGACCGCGCGGACCGTGGACATCCACCCCGCGGTCGCCTTCGGCTCGGTCATCGCCGGCACCGCCCTGCTCGGCGCCGTGGGCGCGCTGATCGCCATTCCCGCGGTCGCCACCCTCCAGGCCTTCCTGGGCGCCTATGTGAAGCGGTACGCCGTCACGGACGACCCCCGCGTCCACGGCCACCGCGGACGCGGTCCGGTGCCGGGCCTGCTCGACCGCGCGCGCCGGCTGTGGCGGGCCCGGTAGGGCGTACTCGGCAGGACGTACGAGGCAGGACGTGATCGGCAGGGCGTTGCGGCGCCCTGCCGATGTGCGTCCCCACGAAGGACGGGCGTGCTCCGGTGCCGTCGGTGCGCTTGACACGAAAATCGAACATCCATTCTTATGGGAGCTCCGGCGAGGCTCAACGGAGGGGATTTCGCCCCGTTCGGGGGGAGAAGTGCCTGAGTTATCCACAGGCCGGACGTGCGTCGGGGCGCATTGTCAGTGGCAGGCGTTAGCGTCTTTGACGTGAAGCGATCGACTCAAGCAAACCGGGTGGAACCCATGGCAGGAACCGACCGCGAGAAGGCGCTCGACGCCGCGCTCGCACAGATTGAACGACAATTCGGTAAGGGCGCGGTCATGCGCATGGGCGAGCGGTCGAGGGAGCCGATCGAGGTCATCCCGACCGGATCGACCGCGCTCGACGTGGCCCTCGGCGTCGGTGGCCTGCCGCGCGGCCGAGTCGTGGAGATCTACGGACCGGAGTCCTCCGGTAAGACGACCCTGACCCTGCACGCGGTGGCGAATGCGCAGAAGGCGGGCGGCCAGGTCGCGTTCGTGGACGCGGAGCACGCCCTCGACCCCGAGTACGCGAGGAAGCTCGGCGTCGACATCGACAACCTGATCCTCTCCCAGCCGGACAACGGCGAGCAGGCCCTGGAGATCGTGGACATGCTGGTCCGCTCCGGCGCCCTCGACCTCATCGTCATCGACTCCGTCGCCGCGCTCGTCCCGCGCGCGGAGATCGAGGGCGAGATGGGCGACAGCCACGTGGGTCTCCAGGCCCGGCTGATGAGCCAGGCCCTGCGCAAGATCACCAGCGCGCTCAACCAGTCCAAGACCACCGCGATCTTCATCAACCAGCTCCGCGAGAAGATCGGCGTGATGTTCGGCTCCCCGGAGACCACGACCGGTGGCCGGGCCCTGAAGTTCTACGCCTCGGTGCGCATCGACATTCGGCGTATCGAGACCCTGAAGGACGGCACGGAGGCGGTCGGCAACCGGACCCGCTGCAAGGTCGTCAAGAACAAGGTCGCGCCGCCCTTCAAGCAGGCCGAGTTCGACATTCTCTACGGCCAGGGCATCAGCCGCGAGGGCGGTCTGATCGACATGGGCGTGGAGCACGGCTTCGTCCGCAAGGCCGGCGCCTGGTACACGTACGAGGGCGACCAGCTCGGCCAGGGCAAGGAGAACGCGCGCAACTTCCTCAAGGACAACCCCGACCTGGCCAACGAGATCGAGAAGAAGATCAAGGAGAAGCTGGGCGTCGGCGTGCGGCCGGAGGAGCCGGCCGCGGAGCCGGGCACGGACGCCGCGGTCACCACCACCGCGGACGAGGCGGCCAAGACGGCACCCGCCAAGGCCACCAAGCCCAAGGCCGCCTCGGCCAAGAGCTGACCCGTGACGCGGCGAACCGACTGGGCCGAGTACGAGCACGAGCACGCGTACGAACACGCCGCCTTCGGTGCCCCACGGGGGAGGGGCACCGGGGACGCGCTCGGCTCGGGCACGGACGGAGACGGCGTGCACGGGGATGCCGAGCCGGACGGTGGTGTGCCTTGGGACGACGACGGACAGCGGCGCGCGGGTGGCCCACCCGTGGGTGGTGCGCGCCGGGGCGGCTCGCGTGACGGCGGGTCGCAGGGTGGACGCGGACGCCGTCGGCGCGGCTTCGGCGAGGCGTCCGCCGAGGACGGGGGCACCTTCTCCTTGCCGAGGGCTGAGCAGGGGGAGCCTCCGGGGGACCCGGTGGAGCGGGCGCGCGCCATCTGCCTGCGCCTGCTCACCGGGACCCCGCGCACCCGCAAGCAGCTCGCGGACGCCCTGCGCAAGCGGGAGATCCCGGACGAGGCGGCGGACGAGGTCCTGTCCAGGTTCGAGGAGGTCGGGCTGATCGACGACAGCGCGTTCGCGGACGCCTGGGTGGAGTCCCGGCACCACGGGCGCGGACTGGCCCGGCGCGCGCTCGCCCGGGAGCTGCGGACCAAGGGCGTTGACGCGGCACTGATCGACGAGGCGGTCGGCCGGCTCGACGCCGATCAGGAGGAGGCCACCGCGCGCGAACTCGTCGCCCGCAAACTGCGCTCCACTCGCGGCCTCGACCGCGACAAACGGCTGCGCCGCCTCGCCGGGATGCTCGCCCGCAAGGGCTACTCCGAGGGCCTGGCCCTGCGCGTGGTCCGGCAGGCGCTGGAGGAGGAGGGCGAGGACACGGACTTCCTGGCCGACGAGGGGTACTGAGCCGGCGCCCGCCGGGCGGCCGGCGCGGGGAACACGAACACCACGGGGTGCGCAGGCTCAGCGTGCGATTCCGGGAGGGGCCGACGGTGCGGGCCGACGACAGCCTCGGCCGGTCCCCTCGTCCTCTGCTCGGCAGGCGGCCCGTCCGTGCCTGTGCCCGCACCCTCCCGGAGACCGCTGGTCGTCGTCCGGCTCCTGGCGGCCGGCCTGCTGCTCGGCGGCTGCGGCCTGCGGCCCGGCGCCACGAACACCCACGGCGGCCCGCTCATCCTCGGCCGTCCCACGGCGTCACCGGCAGTCCGGCCGAGCGCCAGGCCTGGAATCCGCCGACCAGGTCGGTCGCCCGGAGCAACCCCAGCTGGTGCAGGGAAGCAGCCGCGAGACTCGACGCGTAGCCCTCGTTGCAGACGACGACCACGCGCAGATCGTGGCCGCTGGCCTCGGCGACTCGGTGGCTGCCCAGCGGGTCCAGCCGCCACTCCAGCTCGTTGCGCTCCACGACGAGGGCGCCCGGTATCAGGCCGTCCCTCGAACGCAGCGCGGCGTAGCGGATGTCCACCAGGAGGGCGCCGCCGGCGCGGGCGGCCGCGTACGCCTCGCGCGCCTCGACGCGCTCGTAGCCCTGGCGGACCCGCTCCAGGAACTCGTCGATTCCGACGGGTGGTTGGGGTGTGCTCACTGCCAGTCCTCCGGGCGCTCGACCTGTTCCAGGCGCAGTGTCTGCCCGGTGCGGCTGTAGCGGCGGATGCGGGGCAGCGGCGGATGGTAGGCGTGCACGGAGACGGCGTGCCGGTCGGTGGACTCGTTGAGCACCTCGTGCACGTGGTGGCGGCCGAAGGAGCGGCCCCGCCCCGCCGGGAGCCGCCGTTCGCGGTCCACCCCCTCGGTGAGTTCGAGGGTCTTCCACCCATCGGTGGGCAGCCGGGCCGCGAGCGAGTTCTCCTTCAACTCGCCCGCCGCGGTGACGAAGGCGCCGACCGAGTCGGCGTGGTCGTGCCAGCCGGTGCCGGTGCCGGGCGGCCAGCCGATCAGCCAGGCCTCACTGCCGCCGGGCCCCTCCAGGCGCACCCAGGTGCGGCCCTCCGGGTCGAGCGGAAGCGAGGCGATCAGCCCGGCGTCGGCGGCGGCGCGCCGTACGAAGTCGAGGAGTTCCGCCTGTGTCGGCGCCTGCACGGAGGGCGCGGACCCGGCGGGTGAGGAGGTGTCAGGGGAGAAGTCGGGGGAGAGGTATTGAGCCGGGGGTCCGAGGGGCGAGACAGACACGTGCACCGTCCTGAAGAGCGTTCGCGAAAGGCGCGCGGCGGCACAGGGTACGGACGAAGGACGTACGGGAGTGTGCGAGTGAGGCGGCGCGCCGGTGGAGGGAAGGCGAGTTCAACAGGCCGGACGACACACGCAGCCCGCATAGCGGACGAGGTCCATGTGGACCCTCCGCCACAGGCGCACATCGGTGTCGGTCACGTTCCGGAGTAGACCACGGCGGTACCGGCCGGTCAACTCGTCGTCTCTCCGTGGACCGCACGGCGCGTACGGTCCACGGGGCTCGGCGGTCAGCGCGCGCTCGCCTCGGCACGGTCCTCGGCATGTCCGGCGCCGCCCAGCGCCGTCTCCGCCGCGGTGTACAGGTCGGCCGGGCGCACCCCGCTCAGCGCGGTGACCAGGTGCCCGTCGGGCCGTACCAGGAGGACGGTGTGGGGAGCGGCGCCCGGGTAGCTCTCGGCGACCAGCAGCTCGGCGGGGTGCGGCAGCGCGGTCACCGCGGCGGCCAGCCGGGGCATGATGCCGGCGCTCACCCAGTGCCGGCGCTCCCACACGCCCGTACCCGGTGCGATCAGCACCACGAGCAGCGCCCCCCGGCCCAGCCGTTCGCGCAGCGGCACGAAGGAGCCGTCCTCCGTGGTCACCAGCACGTCGGCGACCGGGGCGCCGGCCGGTGTGTCCACGAGGATCTCCCCGTCGAGGGGCGGGGGAGTGAGCGGCGAGTCCGCGTACGCCCCCGGCGCGCCCAGCGCCCCGCGCCCCAGATGGCCATCCATCAGCAGGGCGTCGTGTCCACGGCCGGACCCGGGCACCAGAGTCCGCAGTCCGCCGCCCCCGCGCAGCACCGGCAGCAGCTGGTCGGCGGCGCGCAGCCGGGCGGCGACGATCGCGCGCCGCTCGGTCTGGTAGCTGTCCAGCAGTCCCTCGTGCGGCCCGTGGTGCCAGGCGGGCGCCAGCTTCCAGGCGAGGTTGTCGGCGTCCCGCAGGCCCTCGTCGAGACCCTGGGTGCCGAGCGCGCCCAGCAGGTGGGCCGCGTCCCCGGCGAGGAAGATCCGCCCGGCGCGCCAGCGGCGGGCCACCCGGTGGTGGACCGTGTGGACTCCGGTGTCGAGGAGTTCGTACGACGGGGAGGTCTCGCCGGTCCAGCCGATGAGGGTCTCCCGGATGCGGGCGAGCAGCAGTTCGGGTGTGACCAGGTCCTTGCCGGGCGGCAGCAGCCAGTCCAGCCGCCACACGTCGTCCGGGAGCGGACGGGCGGCGATCTCCCCGGCGAAGGGGCCGGTCGTCCGCCACGGCGGCAGCCGGTGGAGGAACGCTTCGCCGGGCCGGGGCAGTTCGGAGCGCACCGCGGCGACGGCGTGCCGCTCGACGGCCGTACGGCCGGGGAAGCGGATGTCCTGGAGCTTGCGCACGGTCGAACGCGGGCCGTCGCAGCCGACCAGGTAACTGCCGCGCCACCATGTGCCGCCCGGGTCGCGGGTGTGGACGGTGACCCCCGTGGACTCCTGCTCCATGCTGTCGAGGCGGCTGTCCACGACGAGTTCGACCAGCGGTTCGCGGGCGACGGCGGCGCGCAGGGCGCCGGTCAGCACGTGCTGGGCGATGTGCAGCGGTGCGGGGTCGTCATCGGCGAAGGCGATGTCGCGCATCACCTGTTTGCGCCGCAACGACCGCCATCCGGTCCAACGGAGCCCGGCCCCGCCGAGCGGCGTACCGGCCAGGCGCTCCACGAGCGCGGCGGTGTCCTCGCGCAGGACGACCGTGCGCGCGGCGCGCGGCGCGTCCGTGCCGGGTCCCTCGTCGAGCACGACGGAGGGCACCTCCTGACGCGCCAGCGCCAGGGCGAGCGTGAGCCCGACGGGCCCCGCTCCGACAACGATCACCGGGTCCACGGCGCGGCGCCCCCTGCCAGCAGTGGTGTCCTGGGGGTCACAGGTGAACAGGAAGCCGGAGCACGGTGCACGATCACAGAACGTATGCAACAGACTGGGCGCCAGCCGGTCAAGCGGGACGCACGCCGGTACTCCAGGTGCGCGGTGGCGTGCGCCGCGCAGCGGCTCGTGAGCGCGGCCGACCGCCGTGCTCCTTCTCGGTCCAGAACGCGGATGGGGGTGCGGCGGCACGAGCCACCACACCCCCATCGGGTGCCTCAAAAGGGCCAGAACGCCCCGTCAGGTCGAGCCGCCCGCACCCGTTCCGTAGGTGCCGCCGACCTGGGCGGGGTTGATCTCCTCGTCATCCGCGGCAAGGACGACGCCGGTGCTGCGCTTGCTGCGGCGCAACCTGCGCTCGAGCCAGCTCGCGAAGCTGGTGAGGGCGAAGTTCAGCAGGATGAAGATGACGGCCACCACGATGAAGCTGGCCACGACGTTGGCGTAGTTGGCCGCGAGTGTGCTGCGGGCGCTCAGCAGCTCGGGGAATCCGAGCATCACGCCGCCCAGCGCGGTGTCCTTCACGATGACGACCAGTTGGCTGACGATGGCAGGCAGCATGACGGTGACCGCCTGCGGCAGCAGGATGCCGCTCATCGTCTGGCCCTTGCGCAGACCGATCGCGTAGGCGGCCTCCGTCTGTCCCTTGGGCAGGGCCAGAATGCCGGCACGTACGACCTCGGCGAGAACCGAGGAGTTGTAGAGCACCAGGCCGGTGACGACCGCGTACAGGGGCCGCTCGTCACTGGGGATGCCCGTGGAGCGGACGTAGAACTCGTTGGCGAACAGAATCATCAGCAGCACCGGGATCGCCCGGAAGAACTCGACCACCGCTCCGGCCGGAACCCGGATCCACCGGTGGTCGGACAGCCGCGCTATGCCGAAGACCGCGCCCAGCGGAAGAGCGATGACCATGGCGAGTGCCGCGGCCTTCAGGGTGTTGGCCAGGCCGGGCAGCAGGTAGGTCGTCCAGGCCGCGGCGGTGGTGAAGGGCTGCCAAAGGGACCAGTTGAGCTGGCCCTTGTCGTTCATCGTCGACCAGATCCACCACACGAACAGTGCGAGCAGGACGACGAAGACCACGGAGAGAACCACATTGCGCCGCTTGGCCCGGGGGCCGGGGGCGTCGTAGAGAACGGAGCTCATCGCTTCACCGCCAGTCGCTTGCCGAGCCAGCCGAGGAAGAGGCCGACGGGCAGGGTCAGAACCACGAATCCGAAGGCGAACACGGCGCCGATGGCGACCAGCTGGGCCTCGTTCTCGATCATTGCCTTCATCAGGTAGGCGGCCTCGGCCACACCGATCGCGGCCGCCACGGTCGTGTTCTTGGTCAGCGCGATCAGCACGTTGGCCAGCGGTCCGATCACCGCGCGGAACGCCTGCGGCAGCACGATGAGCCGCAGGGACTGGCTGAAGTTGAGCCCGATCGCGCGCGCCGCCTCCGCCTGCCCGACCGGCACGGTGTTGATGCCGGAGCGCAGCGCCTCGCAGACGAACGCCGCGTGGTAGGCGGCGAGCCCGAGCACCGCCAGCCGGAAGCCCTGGATCTTGAAGTCGGACGCGCCCATCGTCACCCCGAAGATGTCGGCGAGGCCGAGGGAGGTGAAGACGATGAGCACCGTCAGGGGGATGTTCCGGAAGATGTTGACGTAGGCGGTGCCGAAGCCGCGCATCAACGGAACCGGGCTGACCCGCATCGCGGCCAGCAGGGTGCCCCAGACCAGCGAGCCCAGGGCGGAGAGGACGGTGAGTTTCACCGTCATCCAGAACGCCCCTAGGACGTCGTAACCTTGAAGAAAGTCGAACACGATCTCCCGCGCTTCCGGGTGTGTGGCCTACGAGGAGGGCGTGGCGCGCCGCCGCCGTGAGCGCGGCGGGCGGCGGCGCGCCCATTGGAACCCTGCTATGCCTGCGGATCCCTGCTTACCGGACGAGCCGGGTCACTTGACGATGTTGCCGATCTTCGGCGCGGGCTCGTTCTTGTAGTCGGCGGGGCCGAGGTTCTTCTTGACCGCGGCGTCCCACGAACCGTCGCTGACCATCTTCTCCAGCGCGGAGTTGATCTTGTCCACGGTCGCGGTGTCGCCCTTCTTGACACCGATGCCGTAGTTCTCGTTGCTCAGCTTGAGCCCGGCGAGCTTGAACTGGCCCTTGTACTTGTCCTGGGAGGCGAAGCCCGCGAGGATCGAGTCGTCGGTGGTCACCGCGTCGACGGCACCGCTCTGCAGGCCGGCGATGCACTCCGAATAGCCCGCGTTCTCCTTCAGGTTGGCCTTCGGGGCGATCGACTTCTGCACGTTCTGCGCCGAGGTGGAGCCGGTCACGGAACACAGCTTCTTGCCGTTGAGGTCCGTGCCCTTGGAGATGTCCGAGTCGGCCTTGACCAGCAGGTCCTGGTGGGCCAGCAGGTACGGGCCGGCGAAGTCGACCTTCTGCTTGCGCTCGTCGTTGATCGAGTACGTGGCCACGATGAACTTCACGTCGCCGCGGGCCAGCGCGTTCTCACGGTCGGCGCTCTTGGTCTCGACCCACTCGATCTGGTCGGGCTTGTAGCCGAGCTCCTTGGCCACGTAGGTGGCCACGTCCACGTCGAAACCGGCGTAGGAGCCGTCGGGCTGCTTCAGGCCCAGGCCGGGCTGGTCGAACTTGATGCCGACCTTGACCTTGCCGCCACCGCCCGACGACCCCTCGTCCTTCTTGTCGTTCGAGCCGCACGCCGTCGCCGAGAGGGCGAGGGCGAGGACGACGGCCGAGGCGGCGGTGACCTTGCGGAGCTTCATGTGAACTTCCTTCGGTGTTGAGGAGATGCGGAGCCGTCGGCACGGCGACGGCACAATCACGGGCCGGTGGCGCACGGCGCCACCGGCGGGCCGTCGCGTCAGTGGTGCAGGATCTTCGAAAGGAAGTCCCTGGCCCGGTCGCTGCGCGGGTTGCTGAAGAACTGGTCGGGCGCAGCCTCTTCGACGATCCGGCCGTCGGCCATGAAGACCACCCGGTTTGCAGCCGATCGGGCGAAACCCATCTCGTGGGTGACGACGACCATCGTCATGCCGTCCCGGGCGAGCTGCTGCATGACCTCCAGCACCTCGTTGATCATCTCCGGGTCGAGCGCGGAGGTCGGCTCGTCGAAGAGCATCACCTTCGGGTCCATGGCCAGCGCCCGCGCGATGGCCACGCGTTGCTGCTGGCCGCCGGAGAGCTGCGCGGGGTACTTGTCGGCCTGCGCGCCCACTCCGACCCGGTCGAGCAGTTCCCGGGCCCGCTCCTCGGCCTTCTTCTTGTCCGCGCGACGGACCTTGACCTGGCCGAGTATCACGTTCTCGAGCACGGTCTTGTGCGCGAAGAGGTTGAAGGACTGGAAGACCATGCCCACGTCGGCGCGCAGCCGGGCCAGCTCCCTGCCTTCCTGGGGCAGCGGCTTGCCGTCGATCGAGATGGTGCCCGAGTCGATGGTCTCCAGACGGTTGATGGTGCGGCACAGGGTGGACTTGCCGGACCCGGAGGGCCCGATGACCACGACGACCTCGCCGCGGGCGATCGTCAACTCGATGTCCTGGAGTACGTGCAACGCGCCGAAGTGCTTGTTGACGCTCTTCAGGACGACCAGATCGGCGGTCGAGGCCACGTCCTCCTTGGCCATCGATACTTCGGTCATCGCTTTCAGGCTCCGTCCTCCTCGGTTTCGGGGGACAGTAACGACCGATGCGACCAGCGTCATTACATCTGAGGGAGATCTGAGCATCACGATCCGGTAGCGGCCGCACACATGTCGTAGCGTGACCGGGCGGGGCGCGTACCGGCTGGATAACGACACACGGTGCGCAACCGGAACCCTCTTGACGCCGTCCTCGTCCATCGGCGTCACTGCCATGGTGCACGCGCCCGTGCACGACGTTTACATGCCGTGACCGTATGACACATGAACCGGAGGGGGCCGGAATGCGACTGCTCCTCGTCGAGGACGACAACCACGTCGCCGCAGCCCTGTCCGCGGTCCTGGCGCGGCACGGGTTCGACGTCACGCACGCCCGCAGCGGCGAGGAGGCCCTCCAGGCGCTCGTCCCCGAGAGCGCCTGCTTCGGCGTGGTCCTGCTCGACCTGGGCCTGCCCGACCAGGACGGCTACGAGGTCTGCGCCAGGATCCGCAAGCGCACCAGCATCCCCGTGATCATGGTGACCGCCCGCTCCGACGTCCGCTCCCGCATCCACGGCCTCAACCTCGGCGCCGACGACTACGTGGTGAAGCCCTACGACACCGGCGAACTGCTCGCCCGTATCCACGCCGTCAGCCGCCGCACCGCCCACGAGGACGCGAACGCCGGCAGCGAGAGCACGCTGCGCCTCGGCGCCGTGCACATCGAACTGCCCACCCGTCAGGTCAGCGTGGACGGCGCGGTCGTCCAGCTCACCCGCAAGGAGTTCGACCTGCTCGCGCTGCTCGCCCAGCGCCCCGGGGTGGTCTTCCGGCGGGAGCAGATCATCAGCGAGGTGTGGCAGACCAGTTGGGAGGGCACCGGACGGACCCTGGAGGTGCACGTCGCCTCCCTGCGCTCCAAGCTGCGCACACCGGCGCTCATCGAGACCGTACGCGGCGTCGGTTACCGCCTCGTCGCCCCGGCCGCCTAGCGGGGACGGGTGAGCTCACGTCTGCTGCCGCTGCTCATCGTCCTGATGGCGGCCGTCCTGCTCGCCCTCGGCGTCCCGCTCGCCGTCAGCGTCGCCGGCGCCGAGCAGCAGAAGGCGGTCGTGGACCGCATCGACGACACCGCGCGCTTCGCAGCCTTGGCCCAGTTCGTCACGGACAGGGCCAGCGGCTCCCGGCGCACGGTCCCGGACGAGCGGTTGGAGACCCTCCGCCGCGAACTCGGCAGCTACCACGGGGTCTACGGCATCCGGGCCGGCGTCTTCTACCGGACCGGCGTCCCGATGGCCAACGCCCCGGACGACTGGTCGCTGCCCGAGTTCGGCGAGGTCCGCGACGCCTTCGACGAGGCGCTGCTGAGCCGGCGCAGCCACGACCCGGAACAGGTCTGGCCCTGGCAGCGCCATCGGCTCGTGGTCGCCTCCCCGGTGATCCGGGACGGCGACGTCGTCGCGGTCGTCGTCACCGACTCGCCGACCGGGCAGATGCGCTCGCGGACCCTGCACGGCTGGCTGCTCGTCGGCACCGGCGAGATCGCCGCGATGCTGCTCGCCGTCGGCGCGGCGCTGCGGCTGACCGGCTGGGTGCTCAGACCCGTGCGGATCCTCGACGCCACCACCCACGACATCGCCACCGGGCGGCTGAAGTCCCGGGTGGCGGCCGCCGGTGGGCCGCCCGAACTGCAGCGGCTCGCCCGGTCGTTCAACGAGATGGCGGACAACGTCGAGGACGTGCTGGAGCAGCAGCGGGCCTTCGTCGCCGACGCCTCGCACCAGTTGCGCAATCCGCTCTCCGCGTTGCTGCTGCGCATTGAGCTGCTCGCCCTCGAACTGCCCGAGGACAACGAGGAGATCGCCTCCGTGCGCACCGAGGGCAAGCGCCTGGCCCAGGTCCTGGACGATCTGCTCGACCTGGCGCTCGCCGAGCACGCGGAGCCGGATCTGAAGCTCATCGACATCGGGGAGCTGGCCGCCGAGCGGGTGGCGGCCTGGGCGCCGGCCGCCGAGGCCAAGGGGGTGCGGCTGGCCGGCGACTGCCCGGCCACCACGGGCTGGGCCGACCCCGTGGCACTGTCCTCCGCGCTGGACGCGGTGATCGACAACGCGGTGAAGTTCACACCGGGCGGCGAGAGCGTCGAGGTGACGGTCTCCTTCCACCGCGACACGTCGACGATCGTGGTCGCCGACCACGGTCCCGGCCTCACCGACGAGGAGGTCGCCCGCGTCGGCGACCGCTTCTGGCGCAGCGGGCGCCACCAGAACATCAACGGCTCAGGACTCGGCCTGTCCATCTCCCGCGCGCTGCTCGCGGCGGGCGGCGGCTCGATCTCCTACGCCCGGCACCGGGAGGAGGAGCCGCGCGGACTGCGGGTGACCGTGGCTGTGCCGAGGTCGGTGCCTACGGCTTGACCGAGCGGTAGTAGCGCCGCGCGCCCTCGTGCAGAGCCAGTGGGTCGGTGTAGATCGCGGTGCGCAGGTCGACCAGCTGGGCGGAGTGGACGTGGGCGCCGATGCCGTCGCGGCTCTTGATGACGGTGCGGGTCACCCACTCCGTCAGCCTCGGGTCCATGTCCTTGCGCGTCATCAGCACGTTGGACACGGCGATCGTCGGGACGGTCTGGCCCTTCTGGACCGACGGGTACGCCGACTCCGGCATGTTGGTGGCGCGGTAGTAGCGTGTGGCGCCGCCCTCGGCGTGCAGCCTGGCCACCAGCTCGGCCTCGATCGGCACGAAACGGAACGCGAACTTCTCGGCCAGCCGCCGCAGACCGTCCGTCGGCAGTCCGCCCGACCAGAAGAACGCGTCGAGTTCGCCCCGCCGCAGGCGGTCCGGAGCGGTGCCGATGCCGTCGCCCAACGGGCGGATGTCCGACTCCGGGTCGATCCCGGCCGTCCTGAGCACCCGCTCGGCTATCAGCCGGACACCGGACTCCGGCGGCCCGACCGACACCCGCTTGCCGCGCAGGTCCGATACGGAGCGGATGCGCGAGTCGCTGGGGACGACGAGCTGCACGTAGTCGTCGTAGAGGCGGGCCACACCGCGCAGCCGCGCGGCACCCGGGCCGTGGTTCACCTCGTACGTCTCCACCGCGTCCGCGGCGGCGATGGTGAAGTCGGCCCGGCCGGTCGCCACCCGCGCGACGTTCTCCTGCGAGCCGTCGCTGGTCAGCAGCCGCACCTCCAGATCGGGCATGTCCTTGGCGAACGCGGTGCGCAGCCGCACGCCGTACTCCTGGTAGACCCCGCGCAGGGTTCCCGTGCTGAAGGTGATCGTCCCGCTCGGCGGGGCGTCGCCCAGGGGCAGCAGCCACCACAGCAGCAGTCCGAGGACCACGACCCCGGCGGCCGTGCCCTGGAGGCCGCGTCGTCCGATGCGGGGGAACGGCTTTGGCATGCGCGCGATCCTGCCAGCGGGACGCCCCGCTGACCAGGGGCGAGCGGTCCGGCGGGCGGCCGGTGCAGTCCGAGCCTGCGGCTAACCTCGCGGGTATGAGTTCCTCGCCCGCCGAACTGGTCCGTGAGTTCCACCGTGCCTTCGGGCTCGACGCCCGCCCCACGCCCACCCGGGTGCCGCCGGAGCTCGCCGCCCACCGCGGGGAACTGCTCGCGGAGGAGGCGGCCGAGGTCGCGGAGGTCTCGGTCGGCGGCCCGCTCGACCAGCTCGCGCACGAGCTGGCGGACGTCGTGTACGTGGCGTACGGCACCGCCCTGGTGCACGGCATCGACCTCGACGAGGTGATCGCCGAGATCCACCGCGCCAACATGACCAAGCTCGGCCCGGACGGCCGGGTCGCCCGCCGCGCCGACGGCAAGGTGCTCAAGGGGGAGCACTACGTGGCGCCCGACGTGTCGGCCGTGCTGCGTCGGCAGGGCTGGGTCCCCGACGGCGCCTGACGCGGGCTGCGTACGTCCGAGCCGGCGGGCCATCGCGGGGAGGACCGGGCGCACCGCACGGCGAGCACCACCGCGAGCCCGGACAGCGTGGCCGCGTCCTTGAACGCCCGGCGGGTCGAGGCGTCCAGCTGCGGGAAGGCGAACTGGGGCACCTGCGGGACGAGCGCGACCCAGAACCACGGCGAACGCGTCACCGAGTCCGCCTCCAGCGCCCCGGCGACCAGCAGCGGCACCACGACGACCAGGTAGTGGTCGTAGGACGGCCGGGACACCAGGTAGGAGGCCAGCATCAGCAGCGCGGCCGTGTCCGCGAGCCGCGCCGGACCGGGATCGGCGCGCCGCCAGCGCAGCCGGGCGCAGAGCACACCCGCCGCCGCAGCGGCCAAAGCCAGCACCTGGGCCGGAACGGGCGGCAGCCCCAGCCGGGGCAGCACCGCCGGCAGGGAGGAGTCGAACGGCCGCATCAGACCGTCCCCGCCCTTGAGCAGGAAGGGCAGGGTGCGGGTGAAGAAGCCGCCCGGGTCCGGCATGATCAGGGCCGCGCCCAACGACAGGGCCAGGGGCACCGCCACCATCCAGGCCAGCGCCCGCCACCGCCGGGCCAGCACCAGCAGGACGACCACGGGCAGCAGCAGCGGCTTCACCGCCACCGAGAGGCCCAGGACCACCCCGGCCAGGTCCCAGCGGCCCCGGTCGGCCAGCAGCAGCGCCAGCGGCAACGCCAGGGCGCTGACCGCCGTCCAGTTCCCCAGGTTCACCAGGTGGCCGACCGGCGCCCAGCACAGCACCAGCCCCAGCAGCCCCAGCACCGCGAACCGGCTGCACGCCGGCCCCCGGAACAGGCGCACCGCACACCACCAGCCGCCCGCGATCAGCGCCACGCAGACCAGCGGCGCGGCGACGCGCACCACGGCCGTCGGCAGCGCGGCCTGCCCGGCGGCGAACAGCACGGCACTCGGCAGGTACAGGAAGCGCCGGTCGGCGTACGGAGCGCCGCCGCCCAGCCAGATCTGCCCGGCATGGACGACGAAGGCATTGTCCATGCCTCCCCGGGTGAACATGACGGCCACGCGCGCGGCGCATGCGCACAGGACGACGGCGAGGAGGGCGACCGGGACAGGACCGGCCGGCCGCAGCAGCCATGCGCGCAGCACCGCGGTCGGGGACACTTCCGGCGCGGGTGCCCGCAGGGCGTCACGAAGCTCCGTCACGCGTGTCATTTTGGGCCAGTTGCCCCCATGAGGGAGGAAGTGGCCGGTCGTGTCGCCGTCACGAGGGCGCAAAGCCCTCCGGCCGGGCCGCCGCTCCCGTGGATCCGCGCGGTGCACGGCCTTGCCCGGCCTGGAAGTCCGTGACGCCCCGGCCTGGAGGGCGTGACGCTCCGCCGTCCCGGGGCCGTCCGGGAACCACCTACCCTTGATGCATGACCAGCAGCAGCGACCGGAGCCCCGCAGTGGACGTTCAAGGACCCAAGAGCTACGAAATCCGCACCTACGGGTGCCAGATGAACGTCCACGACTCCGAGCGGCTGGCCGGCCTGCTCGAGGACGCCGGTTACGTGCGGGCGCCGGAGGGGGCGGACGGCGACGCGGACGTCGTCGTCTTCAACACCTGCGCCGTCCGGGAGAACGCCGACAACCGGCTGTACGGCAACCTGGGCCACCTGGCGCCGCAGAAGGCGAAGCGGCCCGGGATGCAGATCGCGGTCGGCGGCTGCCTGGCGCAGAAGGACCGGGACACCATCGTGAAGAGGGCGCCCTGGGTGGACGTCGTCTTCGGCACGCACAACATCGGCAAGCTGCCGGTCCTGCTGGAGCGCGCCCGCGTGCAGCAGGAGGCGCAGGTGGAGATCGCCGAGTCCCTGGAGGCGTTCCCCTCCACGCTGCCGACGCGGCGCGAGAGCGCGTACGCGGCCTGGGTCTCGATCTCTGTCGGCTGCAACAACACCTGCACCTTCTGCATCGTCCCCGCGCTGCGCGGCAAGGAGAAGGACCGCCGCCCCGGCGACATCCTCGCCGAGGTGGAGGCCCTGGTCGCCGAGGGCGTCTCCGAGATCACGCTGCTCGGCCAGAACGTCAACGCCTACGGCTCCGACATCGGGGACCGCGAGGCGTTCAGCAAGCTGCTGCGGGCCTGCGGGAACATCGACGGCCTGGAGCGGGTCCGCTTCACCTCGCCGCACCCGCGCGACTTCACCGACGACGTGATCGCCGCGATGGCCGAGACCCCGAACGCCATGCCGCAGCTGCACATGCCGCTGCAGTCCGGCTCCGACACGGTGCTGAAGGCGATGCGCCGCTCCTACCGGCAGGAGCGCTACCTCGGGATCATCGAGAAGGTCCGCGCCGCCATCCCGCACGCCGCGATCACCACCGACATCATCGTGGGCTTCCCCGGCGAGACCGAGGAGGACTTCGAACAGACGCTGCACGTCGTGCGCGAGGCGCGCTTCGCGCAGGCGTTCACCTTCCAGTACTCCAAGCGTCCCGGCACCCCGGCCGCCGAGATGGAGGACCAGATCCCCAAGGAGGTCGTCCAGGCGCGCTACGAGCGGCTGGTCGCGCTCCAGGAGGAGATCTCCTGGGAGGAGAACAAGAAGCAGGTCGGCCGCACGCTGGAGCTCATGGTCGCCGAGGGCGAGGGCCGCAAGGACGGCGCCACCCACCGCCTGTCCGGCCGCGCCCCCGACAACCGCCTGGTCCACTTCACCAAGCCCGAGCAGGACGTGCGCCCCGGCGACGTGGTCACGGTCGAGATCACCTACGCCGCCCCGCACCACCTCCTTGCCGAGGGTCCAGTGCTCGGTGTGCGCCGCACGCGCGCGGGTGACGCATGGGAGAAGCGCATCGCCGCCGAGGCCGCCCAGCCGGCCGGGGTCATGCTCGGCCTGCCGAAGGTGGGCGTTCCCGAGCCGCTGCCGGTCGCCGCGAACAGCGGCTGCGGCTGCGACTGACCCGTCGAGCGACCGGCCGCCCGACGACCGGCCGTCCGGCGCCGTTACCCTGCGGATCATGCTTGTCGCCGCCGCTGTCTGCCCCTGCCCGCCCCTCCTCGTGCCCGAGGTGGCCGCGGGAGCCGCACCCGAGCTGGACTCCGCCCGGGCCGCCTGCGCGGACGCGCTGGGCGTGCTCGCCGCCGCCCGGCCCGACCTGCTGGTGGTCGTCGGACCCGCGGAGGCCTCCGGGCGCGGCGTCTGTCCGGAGGGCACCCGTGGCTCGTTCCGCGGCTTCGGCGTGGACCTGGAGGTACGGCTCGGACAGGACACGGGTACCGGGGCCGGGCGCGAGCTGCCGCCCTCGCTGGCTGTCGCCGCCTGGCTGCTGGAGCGCACCGGCTGGTCCGACATCCCCGTCGAGGGACTCTGTGTGGGGGAGGCACTGGCACCCGAGCGGTGCGCGGCGGCCGGCCGGGACCTCGCCGCCCGGGCCGGCCGTGTGGCGTTGCTGGTGATGGGCGACGCCAGCGCGCGGCGCACGCTCAAGGCGCCGGGCTATCTCGACGAACGGGCCGAACCCTTCGACGCGGGCGTCGCCCGGGCACTGGGGGAGGCCGACACACCGGCTCTCCTGGCGCTCGACGTGGAGACGGCGCACGAACTGAAGGCGTCGGGCCGGGCCCCCTGGCAGGTGCTGGCCGGCGCGGCCGAGGGCGCCGGTCTCTCCGGCACGCTGCTCTACGACGACGCGCCGTACGGAGTGGGGTACCTGGTCGCGGCCTGGTCGTGAGTGAAACGCGGCGGACACGGCGGACGGCCGGGAGGCATCGCGCCTCCCGGCCGTCCGCCGACGCCCCTCAGGACGTGGGTGGCGGTCCCTCCGGCGGCGTCGGAGCGGAAGCGCCGCCCGGCTCCGTGCCGGTGCCCTGGTCCGGGCTCGTGCCCGCCTCCGGGGCCGTACGGGTCTCCGGGCTCGTCCCGCCCTTGTGGGCGAGCCGGTCCATGGCGTCCTTGGCCTTGCCCGTACCCGCGTGGATCCTGTCGCTGTACTTGCCCTTGGTCTTCTCGTCGACCACCTTCGCGGCCTTGTCGAGGCTCTGCCCGATCGTGCCCCCGTGGCGCTGGGCGAGATCCGACACCTTCTCCTTCGCCGGGCCGATCCTGGCCTTCATGTTGTCCAGCAGACCCATGGTTCACCTTCCCTGACGGGGCGGATTCCTTTCCCCCGGCGGTCGAGTTCCCCTCCGGCCCTTCGACCACCGAAGGAGTCGCGCAAAAACGCCCATACTCACTCGATACCCTACTCGTCCTACCCCGTCACCCGCCGTCACGCGACTCGTGCGAGGCACCTCCTGCGGGGTTTGGGAGACTGGTGCGGTGAGCAGCGCACCCTCCGCCCCCCGCGTCATCGCCGTCGTCGGCCCCACTGCGGCCGGAAAGTCCGATCTGGGCGTCTTTCTGGCCCAGCGCCTCGGCGGCGAGGTCGTCAACGCCGACTCCATGCAGCTCTACCGAGGCATGGACATCGGCACCGCGAAGCTGACGCCCGAGGAGCGCGGTGGCATACCGCACCATCTGCTGGACATCTGGGACGTGACGGTCACGGCGTCCGTCGCCGAGTACCAGCGGCTCGCCCGGGAGCGGATCGACGCGCTGCTCGCCGAGGGGCGCTGGCCGGTCCTGGTCGGCGGCTCCGGCCTGTACGTCCGCGGGGCCGTGGACAACCTGGAGTTCCCCGGCACCGATCCCGAGGTGCGCGCCCGGCTGGAGGACGAGCTCACGCTGCGCGGCTCCGGCGCGCTGCACGCCCGCCTCGCCGCCGCCGACCCCGAGGCCGCGCAGGCGATCCTGCCCAGCAACGGCCGCCGGATCGTCCGGGCCCTCGAGGTGATCGAGATCACCGGCCGCCCCTTCACCGCGAACCTCCCGGGCCACGACTCGGTCTACGAGACCGTTCAGATCGGCGTCGACGTCGCCCGCCCCGAACTCGACGAACGCATCGCGCGCCGGGTCGACCGCATGTGGGAGGCGGGGCTCGTGGACGAGGTGCGCGCGCTGGAGGCGCGGGGCCTGCGCGAGGGGCGTACGGCATCGCGCGCGCTCGGCTACCAGCAGGTGCTCGCGGCGCTCGCGGGGGAGTGCACGCTCGACGAGGCGCGCGCGGAGACCGTACGCGCCACGAAACGCTTCGCGCGGCGCCAGGACTCGTGGTTCCGGCGGGACCCCCGTGTGCACTGGCTGAGCGGGGCTGCGGCGGATCTCACAGAACTTCCGCATCTCGCCTTGGCGTTGGTCGAACGACCGGTTACAGCCTGATCACGTCATGGCATCGGGACGCCCAGGCCGTCATCCAGGCCTCCGGCGCCGTGCCATCATCAAGCTCGGATCGACCGAGTGAAGACCTAGTTGGGAGGGCGCGTGGCGATGGAGGCCGGCCCTCGCGACACCGCACAAGACACCGACCGCATCACCGTGGAACGCGGCGGCGCGGAACCGGACGACGGCTCGTTGAGCCCCGACGGGCCCGACGAGACGCAGGGCAGCGTGACCGCGGACGGCCCCGGGCCCGAGGAGATGTTCGCCGGGCCCGAGGTGGAGGTCGAGCTGCGCCCGCAGCGCCGGCTGCGCATCTGGCAGCTGGCCCCGATCGTGGGCCTGGCCGTCGTCGGCTCCCTGATGTTCGCCTTCCCGCTGGCCTTCGACGGCGACAACGGCGCCGTGATCGCCATGCTGGGGCTGCTGATCTGCTCCTGCTCGGCGGGCTGGGGCATGATGGCCGCCCGCCGCGTCGGCCACACCTGGCCGGGCCTGCCGCCGCGTGGTTCCGGGCGGCGCCTGGACTGGCGGGTGATCGGCGCGTACGCCCTCGTCGTCACCGTGGTCGTGGTGCTCGCCGTCTGGCGGGTCGCCCGGCTGCGCTAGGCCGCGCACCGGCCCCCGGCTTCACCAGGACCCGGGCACCGCCCGTACCGCGGACCGGCCCCGCGGCCGCTGGACATGATCACCGGGTCGCCGGAGCGACCCCGTACGATCGAGCCATGAGCACGCGCATCCCCTTCCTCAAGGGCCACGGCACGGAGAACGACTTCGTGATCGTCCCGGACCCGGAGAACGCCGTCGAGCTGTCCCCGGCGGCCGTCACCGCCCTGTGCGACCGCCGCGCGGGCATCGGCGGGGACGGGGTGCTGCACGTCGTGCGCTCCGCCGCGCACCCCGAGGCCCGCGGCATGGCGGCCGAGGCGGAGTGGTTCATGGACTACCGCAACGCCGACGGCTCCGTCGCGGAGATGTGCGGCAACGGCGTGCGGGTGTTCGCGCGCTACCTCCAGCACGCCGGACAGACGACGGAGGGCGACCTCGCGATCGCCACGCGCGGAGGCGTGAAGACGGTGCACATCGCCAAGGACGGTGACATCACCGTCGGCATGGGCAGGGCGAGGCTCCCCGAGGGGGACGTCACCGTGAGCGTCGGCGGGCGCAGCTGGCCCGCGCGCAACGTGAACATGGGCAACCCGCACGCGGTCGCCTTCGTCGACGACCTCGCCGACGCCGGCGACCTGTTCTCCCCGCCGCCCTTCAGTCCGGCCTCCGCCTACCCGGACGGCGTGAACGTCGAGTTCGTCGTCGACCGCGGTCCCCGCCACGTCGCCCTGCGCGTGCACGAGCGCGGCTCGGGCGAGACCCGCTCGTGCGGCACGGGCGCGTGTGCCGTCGCAGTGGCGGCCGCCCGGCGTGACGGCGCCGACCCGACGGCCACCGGGACCCCGACGACGTACACGGTGGACCTCCCCGGCGGAACGCTGGTGATCACTGAGCGGCCGGACGGCGAGATCGAGATGACCGGCTCCGCCGTGATCGTCGCCGAGGGCGAGATCGACGCGAAGTGGCTGGAAACAGCGGCCGGCTGACGGTCGGTCGGCTGGGTATCGCAGCCCGGACGGCCCATGGGAAGGTCATATGTATGCCCGGAGGCGGGTACGGGCGGCGAATCCACGGCTGACCGCCTGTCAGGTGACTGAAAGCCGTAAACCTCCTGGCCATCGCTCGAATGGGTGATCCGTTTCACGCTCACCGAGAGACGGCCGGTCGGGCGTGCTGGGCTCGGTAGCATCAATCACCGGCCCGGACGGGGGATCCGTAGCCAACCCCTGTGCCGCGTACGCCCTGGGGCGCCCCGTCCGCCGGTCCACGCAGCCGGAGGTGCCCATGAGTGCGGATGCCACGAATCCTGCGGCCCCGGGCCCGGTGGCTCCCGTGGGGCCACGGCGCAGGGCCCGCCCGCGGATCGACCTGCGCCGGCTCGGCCGTGCCGCACTGCTCGGCCCGGCCGCCCGCGACCGGCTGCCGGACGCCATCGGCCACGTGGCCGAGGCCCATCGCGCGCACTTCCCGGAAGCGGACCTCGAACCGCTGCGCCGCGCCTACGTCCTGGCCGAGTCCTCGCACCGCGGCCAGATGCGCAAGAGCGGCGAGCCCTACATCACGCATCCGCTCGCCGTGACCCTCATCCTCGCCGAACTCGGCGCCGAGACGACGACGTTGACCGCGTCCTTGCTGCACGACACCGTCGAGGACACCGACGTGACGCTGGACCAGGTCCGCGAGCAGTTCGGCGAGGAGGTCCGCTACCTCGTCGACGGCGTCACCAAGCTGGAGAAGGTCGACTACGGCGCGGCCGCCGAGCCCGAGACCTTCCGCAAGATGCTCGTCGCCACCGGCAGCGACGTCCGCGTGATGTCGATCAAACTCGCCGACCGGCTGCACAACATGCGCACCCTCGGCGTGATGCGCCCGGAGAAGCAGGCCCGTATCGCCAAGGTGACCCGGGACGTCCTCATCCCGCTCGCCGAACGGCTCGGCGTGCAGGCGCTCAAGACCGAACTTGAGGACCTCGTCTTCGCGATCCTGCACCCCGAGGAGTACGCGCACACGCGGGAGTTGATCGCGGAGAACGCGGGCCGCCCGGGCGACCCGCTCACCGAGGTCGCCGAGCAGGTGCGCGGGGTGCTGCGCGAGGCGGACGTTCCCGCCGAAGTGCTCGTCAGACCACGGCACTTCGTCTCCGTGCACCGGGTCTCCCGCAAGCGCGGCCGGCTGCGCGGCTGCGACTTCGGACGGCTGTTGGTGCTGGTGAGCGAGGACGCCGACTGCTACGCCGTCCTCGGTGAGCTGCACACCTGCCTGACGCCCGTCGTCTCGGAGTTCAAGGACTTCATCGCCGTACCCAAGTTCAACCTGTACCAGTCGCTGCACACCGCCGTGGCCCGCGAGGACGGACAGGTCGTCGAAGTCCTCATCCGCACCCACCAGATGCACAAGGTCGCCGAGGCCGGGGTCGTCGCGCTCGGCAACCCCTACGCCCCTCCCGCGGAGGAGCACTCCGCGAGCGACGGCGAGCGCGCCGACCCCACCCGCCCCGGCTGGCTCTCCCGCCTCCTCGAATGGCAGCGGGCCGCGCCGGACCCCGACACCTTCTGGTCCACCCTGCGCGAAGACCTCGCCCAGGACCGCGAGATCACCGTCTTCCGGCCCGACGGGGGCACCCTGGGCCTGCCCGAGGGCGCCACATGCGTGGACGCCGCGTACGCCCAGTACGGCGAGGACGCGCACGCGTGCATCGGCGCCCGCGTCAACGGCCGCCTGGCGACGCTGAGCACCGTCCTGAAGGACGGCGACACCGTCCAGCTCCTGATGGGCCAGGACCCGGCCTCCGAGCCGTCCGAGGAATGGCTGGACCACGCCCACACCCCGGCCGCCCGCATCGCCATCCAACGCCGTCTGGCCACCCGTCAGCCCGCCCCGGACCGGGCCCAGGACGCCGCCGGGGACGCCGCACCGGCCGCGGACAGCCCCGTGCGTGCCGGCTCCGCCGCGGCCGAGCGGGCCGCTGCGGATTCCGGCACGCCGCCGATTCCGATGCCCGCCGGAGCGGCTCCGCCGGCCGGGCTCGACGTGCCGGCCGCCTTCGGGCCGGACACGGCGAGCGTCGTGGTCGTCGGCCGGCCCGACGCGGCCGCACGGCTCGCGGGCTGCTGCACGCCCGTGCCGCCCGACGAGATCACCGGGTTCGCCGTGCGCGGGGGAATGGTGACCGTGCACCGCGTGGAGTGCGCCGCGGTCGCGCGGATGAGGAACGCGGGGCGCGCGGAGTTCGGCGTGCGCTGGGGGGAGACCGCCGCGTGCCGTGTCACGCTGCTCGCGGAATCGTTCGGCCGCCCCCACCTGCTGGCCGACCTCACCGAGGCCATCGCCCTCGAGGGCGTCGAGATCGTCTCCGCGACCGTGGCCCCGCCGGCCCAGCAGCGCGTCCGCCACACGTACACCCTCCAACTCCCCGACGCGGCCGGGCTCCCGGCCCTGATGCGCGCGATGCGCAACGTCCCGGGCGTCTACGACGTGAGCCGCACCCAGCCTCAGCCGCCAGGGGTGTGAGCGGTAGGCTCCCGCGCCTCCGCGGCCCTCGGCGTGCTCCCGTGGGGCTCTTTCGGGTGGGTTGGACGCGCGTCGGCGCTGTGGGGCGGGTGGCCGCTGGTAGCCGTGGTCCATGCCGCTCAGCCTTGGATCACGTGTCCCCCGTCGCCTGAAGGCGACACTCCTCGCGTCCGCCGTCTCCGTCTGTCTCGTCGCCGCGAGCGCTCCGGCCGAGCCGCTGGGCGTCGGTGACCGGCTCTTCCCGTACCTGGGCAACCCCGGGTACGACGTGTCGTCGTACGACCTGTCGTTCACCTATGGCGGTGACAACGGCAAGCCGCTCCAGGCCGTCACCACGATCGACGCGTGGGCCACCGAGAACCTGGAGCGCGTGAACCTCGACTTCGCGCACGGCACGGTCGACGCCGTCGAGGTCGACGGCCTGCCGGCCGAGTTCACCACCGCGGGCGAGGATCTCGTGGTCACCCCGAAGATCCCGCTGTCACAGGGCAGTTGGATGCGCATCACCGTGCACCACACCAGCGACCCCGTGCCCATGAAGGGCCGCGACGGCGGCTGGGTCCGCACCGCGGACGGTCTCGCCATGGCCAACCAGGCCGACGCCGCCCACATGGTGTTCCCGTGCAACGACCATCCCTCGGACAAGGCGATGTTCACCTTCCACGTCACCGCGCCCGACGGGTACATGGCCGTCGCCAACGGCCTCCCGGCCGGTGTCACCCGGACCGGCGGAACGACGACCTGGACGTACCGCACCCAGCACCCCATGGCCACCGAGCTGGCTCAGGTGTCCATCGGCCGCTCCACCGTGGTGCACCGCACCGGCCCGCACGGCCTCCCCCTGCGCGACGTCGTGCCCACCGAGGACCGTGAGGCGCTCGAACCGTGGCTGGCCAGGACCCCCGACCAGATCGCCTGGATGGAGAGCAAGGTCGGGGCGTACCCCTTCGAGACGTACGGCGTGCTCATGGCCTCCGCCGCCACCGGCTTCGAACTCGAGACGCAGACCCTGTCCCTCTTCGAGAAGAAGCTGTTCACCGAACCCGCCCTCCCCCGGTGGTATGTCGAGTCGATCATGGTGCATGAGCTGTCCCACCAGTGGTTCGGCGACAGTGTCAGCCCTCGCACCTGGTCCGACCTGTGGCTCAACGAGGGCCACGCCACCTGGTACGAGGCCCTGTACGCCGACGAGAAGGCGAAGAGGCCGCTGGAGACCCGTATGAAGGCCGCCTACGGCGCCTCGGACCGCTGGCGCGAGGCCGGCGGACCGCCCGCGCTGCCCAAGCCGCCGAAGCCCGGCCAGAAGATCGGGGTCTTCCGCGCGAACGTCTACGACGGCGCCGCGCTCGTCCTGTACGCGCTGCGACAGGAGATCGGCAAGCCGGACTTCGAGCGCCTGGAGCGCGCCTGGGTGCGGGCCCACCGGGACGGCACGGCCACCACGGCCGACTTCGAGCGCCTGGCCTCGGGTATCGCCGGACGTGACCTGAGTGGCTTCTTCCAGGCCTGGCTGTACGGCGAGAAGACCCCGCCGATGCCCGGCCACCCCGACTGGAAGCCCGCCCCGCCGCCTCGGGCGGCGAAGAAGTGAGTGGACGTGAACGGAGGCGAATGGACGTGGCGGGACGCGAATGGAGGAACCCGATGGTGGCACCCGGAGGAATAACGCAGTGACGAGACGGGCCGTACCGTGCGACCATCTTCAGACCGGCGCCGCACGGGGCCACGGGAATCTCCCGGGGCGCCCGTACGTTGTGACCGGTGAAGGACTCTCCCACCACGTAAGGACCAAATGACCTCCTCTTCTTCCTCTTCCCAGTCGTTTGAGGCGTCCCAGGACGGCAAGCGCCTCGCGCACTCCTACCCCGAAGGTCTCCGGGCCGATGCCCTGATGGAAGAGGACGTCACCTGGAGCCACGAGTTCGACGGAGAGCGGGACGGCGATCAGTTCGACCGTTCCGAGCGGGCGGCGCTGCGCCGTGTCGCGGGCCTGTCCACCGAGCTCGAGGACGTCACCGAGGTCGAGTACCGCCAGCTCCGCCTGGAGCGGGTCGTGCTCGTCGGCGTATGGACCTCGGGGACCGCGCGGGACGCGGAGAACTCCCTGGCCGAGCTGGCCGCCCTCGCGGAGACCGCGGGCGCGGTCGTGCTCGACGGCGTCATGCAGCGCCGTGACAAGCCGGACGCGGCCACCTACATCGGTTCCGGCAAGGCGAACGAGCTGCGGGACATCGTCGTGGAGACCGGCGCGGACACCGTCATCTGCGACGGTGAGCTCAGCCCTGGCCAGTTGATTCACCTCGAGGACGTCGTCAAGGTCAAGGTCATCGACCGTACGGCCCTGATCCTGGACATCTTCGCCCAGCACGCCAAGTCCCGAGAGGGCAAGGCGCAGGTCGCGCTCGCCCAGATGCAGTACATGCTGCCGAGGCTGCGCGGCTGGGGTCAGTCGCTGTCCCGGCAGATGGGCGGCGGCAGCGGCGGCGGCCTCGCCACACGCGGTCCCGGTGAGACCAAGATCGAGACGGACCGGCGGCGGATCCGCGAGAAGATGGCGAAGATGCGCCGGGAGATCGCGGAGATGAAGACCGGCCGCGAGATCAAGCGCCAGGAGCGGCGCCGCAACAAGGTGCCCTCCGTCGCCATCGCCGGCTACACCAACGCCGGCAAGTCCTCCCTGCTCAACCGGCTCACCGGCGCGGGTGTCCTGGTCGAGAACGCCCTGTTCGCGACCCTGGACCCGACCGTGCGCCGGGCCGAGACCCCGAGCGGGCGGCTCTACACGCTGGTGGACACCGTCGGCTTCGTCCGGCACCTGCCGCACCACCTGGTCGAGGCCTTCCGCTCCACCATGGAGGAGGTCGGCGACTCCGACCTCATCCTGCACGTGGTGGACGGCTCCCACCCCGACCCGGAGGAGCAGCTGGCCGCGGTGCGCGAGGTGATCAGGGACGTCGGCGCCACCGACGTACCCGAGATCGTCGTGGTCAACAAGGCGGACGCGGCGGACCCGCTGGTGCTCCAGCGGCTGCTGCGGATCGAGAAGCGCTCGATCGTCGTCTCGGCCCGCACCGGGCAGGGCATCACTGAGCTGCTCGCGCTGATCGACAGCGAGCTGCCCCGGCCGTCCGTCGAGATCGAGGCGCTGGTGCCGTACACCCACGGCAAGCTGGTCGCCCGTGCCCACACCGAGGGCGAGGTGATCTCCGAGGAGCACACCGCGGAGGGCACCCTGCTCAAGGCCCGGGTGCACGAGGAGCTCGCGGCGGAACTGGCGCCGTACGTGCCCGCCACCGCGCTCTGACCCACAACCGCACGGCCCGAGGGCCCGCCCCCTGTCGAAGGGGGCGGGCCCTCGGCTTCGTCACCGGGTCACCGGCCGCCGTAGGTCCTGCTCATGTTCTGGTACAGCGCCTCCGCGCCCTGCCCCAGCTGCGGACCCGCCAGCCAGGTGTGGTCCGCCGGGCCGATCGAGGTGTTGGACACCAGCTTCGTCCTGCCGTCCACCACACGGAACCAGCCGCCGCCGGAGGAGCCGCCGGTCATGGTGCAGCCGATGCGGTACATCGTCGGGAGCGACGGGCTGAGCGACAGCCGGCCCGGCCGGTCGACGCAGCGGAACATGTTCAGACCGCTGTACGGAGGCGCGGCCGGGTAGCCCCAGGCGCCCATCGTGGCGACCTGCGCCGCCGGCGGCGCGGAGAAGTCCACGTCCAGCGCCGCCCCGACGGTCTCCTCCAGCGAGCGGGAACCGGACTCCGGCTTCACGTGCAGCACGGCGTAGTCGTACGCGGCGCCCGCGCCGCCCGTCTCCGCACCGCCCTGGATCCACTGGTTGGAGGTGGATGCCCAGTCCGCCCACCAGGCGCCGTACGGGGCGACCTCGGAGGCCTTCACGTTGCTCAGCTGCGGCGCGGACTTGCCGAGGTCGTTGTAGGCCGGGACGAACGCGATGTTGCGGTACCAGCCGCCGTCCCGGCCGGCGTGCACGCAGTGGCCGGCGGTCCACACCAGGTTGGACTTGCCCGGGTGGTTGACGTCCTTGACGACCGTGCCCGAGCAGACCATCGAGCCCTGGGGCGAGTCGAAGAAGACCTTGCCGACCGGGGCGGCGTTCTCGTGGTACGGCGTCTTCTCCGCCTGCGCCCGGACCGGCCGCGGCGCCGGGTCGCTGACGCCTTGGTCGGCGACGGCGTCCTGGGTGGAGACCGTCTTGTCGGCCTCCTGGGCGGACTTCATCCGCTCGGGCTGCCACAGGCCCTTGATCACCGGGTTGACGAAGTCCTTGGCCTCACTGAGCCACTTGTCCTTGTCCCAGTCCTTCCAGCCGCCGCGCTGCCACTTGTCGACATCGAACCCGTGCTCCTTGAGCTTGTCCGCGATGTCGGCCGGAATCCTGACCTTGCCGTCGTCGCTGCCGCTGTCCGCGGACTGCGAGGCGGCGGCGTCCGGCGTGCCGGCGGCGTCGGCCTTGCCCGAGCCGTCGCAGGCGGTGGCGGTGAGCGCCAGGGCCGCGACGAGCCCGGTGGCGGCCAGGACGGTGCGCCGGCGCGCGCGCCGGGGCGTGGCGGAACCAGGTATGAACTGCATGGTGCGATGAACCCCCGTTGATCGGTGTGAAATGCCGTGCGCCCGGCCCGAGCGCCGAGCGCCTTTGGCTTCATGCGCTTGTCATCCGGGCGTTTCCGTGCGGAGCCGTCCGGAGCGGCACCCCACTATGCCCAGGGAATCGAGTGCGAACGGCGGCGGGACGGTGAAGGTTCCCGTGAGACACCCCGCCGCCTTCGGCCTGCCTACTGTCCTGCGAACTTGCCGCTGACCGCGTCGTACACGTCCTTGGCCGCCGGGCCCAGCCGCGGACCCGCCAGCCAGCCGGCCGTCACCGGACCGATCGAGGTGTTGGAGACCAGAGCGGGCTTGCCGTCCGAGCCGGTCGCGACCCAGCCGCCGCCGGAGGAGCCGCCGGTCATGGTGCAGCCGATGCGGTACATCGTCGGGTCCGAGGCGTTCAGCGACAGCCGGCCCGGCTTGTCCTGGCACTGGTACAGCCGCTGCCCGTCGTACGGCGGCGCGGCCGGGTAGCCGGTCGCGGTCAGGCTCCGCACCTGGGGCACGGCCGGGGCGGCGAAGTCCACGGGCAGTGCCGTGCCGACCGTCTCCTCCAGCGACTTGCCGGCGCCGCCCTGCTCGGGCGTCACGTGGATGACGGCGAAGTCGTAGGCGGCACCCTGCCCGCCGGTCGGACCGCCCTGCTCGATCCACTGCTCCGAGGTCTGCGCCCAGTCTCCCCACCACACGCCGAATGGTGCGACCTCGTCCTTGCCGGCGTTCTGCAGTTCGGCGGTGCTGCGGCCCGCGTCGTTGTACGACGGCACGAAGGCGATGTTGCGGTACCAGCCGCCCTTCTTGCCGGCGTGCACGCAGTGGCCGGCCGTCCACACGAGGTTGGACTTGCCCGGGTGGGCCGGGTCCTGAACGACCGTCGCCGAGCAGACCATCGTGCCCTCGGGGGAGTCGAAGAACACCTTGCCCGCCGTCGCCGCGTTCGCGTGGTACGCCGGCGGGACCGCACGCGCCCTCACCGAGGCCGGGGTCGGGTCGGTGACACCCTGGTCGCCGGAGAGGTCGTTGTCGTCGATGCCCTTGTCCGGGTCCTTGGCGCGGCGCATCCGGTCGGGGTCCCACAGGTCCTTGATGATCGGGTTGACGAAGTCCTTCGCCTCACGGAGCCAGTCGTCCTGGTTCCAGTCCTTCCAGGCGCCGTTCTTCCACTTGTCGATGTCGATCCCGTGTTCCTTGAGCTTCTTCCTCAGGTCGTCCGGGATCTTGATCTTTCCGTCGCCGGTTGCGCCCGTGTCGTCGGCGGTCGCGACGGCGGTGGGCCGGTCGTCGGCCTTGCTGTCGCCCGAGTCGCAGCCGGTGGCGAAGAGCGCGAGCACCGAGGCCAGGGCCACGGAGGTCAGCACGGGTGAGGTTGTGCGGCGGGCGCCCCCTCCTCGACGAGCGTTGAAGAACGGGCGTATGGGTCGCATGCTCTGACTCCCCCTGCTGTGAACGGACTTGCTCCTTGCCATCGCGCTCTCACCGTGAAATCAGGCCCAGTTCACCCTGGTCCCATGGTGTGCGCGAACGGCACCACACACTATGCGGTCGGCGTGGGGGACCGCCGACGGAACGGCAACGGTTTCGCTACGGGCAGCGGTTGCGCCACAGGCTGTCTGGTCTGGCAGTTCGTCCGATTCCCGCCCCTCAACGCACCCGTGGGGCGTGCGCCACGGCACCGTCGTCACCGCAGAGGCGGGTCAGCGTCTCGACCGTGTCCCGCAGGCCCACACAGCGCGGGAAGCCCCCGCAGGTCCGCCGCTCCCAGCCCGGGCCGGCGGGCAGGACGGCAGGCCGCCTGCGCGCACCCGGCGCCCCCCATTCCAGAGCCGCGACGTGCCGCGCCAGCGGCACCGACGCGGTGGAGCGGGCCTGCGACCACAGGACCACGGCGGTCGGGCCCGTGCGCCGCACGCAGGCGATCAGCGCCTCCACCGGCACCGCGGCGCCCAGCATCCGGGTCGGCACCCCGCGCTCGCCCAGCGCCGCGTTCAGCGCCTCCAGGGGGAGGGAGTGCTGCTCACCGGGCGCGCAGGCCAGCACCACCGGCGGAGCGTCCACCTGCGCCGCGGCGCGCGGCAGCAGCAGCGGTGTGCTGCGCAGTGTGCTCGACACCTGCCAGGACAGCAGGTGCTCCACCTCCACGTACCGGTCGCCGGACGACTCCCACTTGCGGCCCACCGCGCGCAGGGTCGGCACCATCACCTCCTCCCACGCCACCGTCAGCCCGTACCGTCCGATCGCTTCCAGCAGCCGGCGCTCCAGCTCCGGCGAGTCCAGGCGCACCGCGGCGCGGGCCAGGCCCCGGCACTCCAGCCGCACGTCGCCCAGCGGCAGCCCGCCGCCGGCGCCCCCGCGGCGGGGCGGCTCCTCCGCCCCGGACGACGGAGCAGGCCGGTCGGAGGCCACGGCGGCGGCCGGTTCGGCACGCCCGGCCGGGCCGCGCCCGAAGCGGGTCACCCGGGCGGCCTCGGCGGGTGGCGCGCCCGCCGCCGTCAGCCGGCACATCTCCTCCACCATCGCGACGTCCTGCGGGCTCCAGCGGCGGTGCCGTCCCCGCGCCCGCACGGCGGGCCCCAGACCGTAGCGGCGGTCCCAGGAGCGCAGGGTGGTCGGGGAGACGCCCAGGCGGCGGGCCAGAGCGCCCGTGGTCAGCCCCGCCGCGGGCGGTGTTTCGTCGCTCATGTCCCCGCACCTCGCTCGGCCGGCTTCCCTTGCGATTCCCATTGTCCGATGCGAGACCGATGCGAGTTACCTCCCGCCGCATGGTGATTTGCCTGCCGGCGCACGGTGATCTGCCTCCCGGCCTCTGATGTTTTGCCTCCTGCCCCTCCCGCCCCCTGCCGTCGCACGCCGGCCTCGTGCGGGCGCGGGCCGTGAGTGGTCTCGTGGTCTCGCCAGGTCCGGCCGAGGACGCCGACGAGCAACGCTCCACGACCGCAAGGATCTTGAGCGCACCCGTAACCGTGCGGACCGGACGGGGTTGTAGCGGTGAGGGTCCTGATGTCTGCGTCCGGGACCCCGTGCCGCGGGCGGCGAATCGCCCCCGGCGGCGTGAGGCCGGCACCTTGCATCAGTGGCAGGCCGACGCTCTGGGACAGCGGGAGGACAAGGACCGTGACCGTTACGGAGTCTGCGCCCGGAGGCTGCGCGTCGGCGGGGGCGCGCGCCTCGTTCGAGGGGATCCTGCGGCGGCAGTCGGCGCGCGAGTCGGCGGCACGCACCTATGCGCGCGCCCTGCCGATCGTGCCCGTCCGGGCCCGCGGGCTCACCGTCGAGGGCGCGGACGGCCGCCGCTACCTGGACTGCCTCTCGGGCGCGGGCACCCTCGCCCTCGGCCACAACCACCCCGTCGTCCTCGAAGCCATCCGTGAGGTCCTCGACTCGGGCGCGCCCCTGCACGTCCTCGATCTCGCCACACCCGTCAAGGACGCCTTCGTCACCGAGCTGTTCCACACTCTGCCGACCGGACTCGCCGACCGCGCGCGTGTGCAGTTCTGCGGGCCGGCCGGCACGGACGCGGTCGAGGCCGCCTTCAAACTCGTCCGGGCCGCCACCGGCCGCACCGGAATCCTGGCCTTCTCCGGCGCCTACCACGGGATGACCGAGGGGGCGCTCGCCGCCTCGGGCCACGCCACCGACGTACGGGTCGCGCGCCTGCCCTACCCGCAGGACTACCGCTGCCCCTTCGGCGTGGGCGGCGCGCGCGGGGCCGAACTCTCCGCCCGCTGGACCGAGTCCGTCCTGGACGACCCGAAGTCGGGCGTACCGCTGCCCGCCGGGATGATCCTCGAACCCGTCCAGGGCGAGGGCGGGGTGCTTCGAGCCCCGGACGACTGGATGCGGCGCATGCGCCGCATCACCGAGGACCGGTCCGTCCCACTGATCGCCGACGAGATCCAGACAGGGGTGGGCCGCACGGGCGCCTTCTGGGCGGTGGAGTACAGCGGTGTGACGCCGGACGTGATGGTGCTGTCCAAGGCCATCGGCGGCAGCCTTCCGCTGGCGGTCGTGGTCTACCGCGACGACCTCGACGTCTGGGAACCCGGCGCCCATGCGGGAACGTTCCGCGGCAACCAACTCGCCATGGCCGCGGGCACGGCCACCCTGGCCCACGTCCGGGAGAACCGCCTCACCGAACGCGCGGCATCCCTCGGCTTCCACATGCTGACCCAACTCCGCGACCTGGCCGGTCACTTCCCCTGCGTCGGCGAGGTACGGGGACGCGGGCTGATGATCGGCCTCGAACTGGTGAACCCGGAGGGGGACCCCGAGAGGGACAGCGGAGCCGGCGTCAGCTCGGACCGGGTCTGCCCCACGGGCTCAGGTGCCGATGCCGGGAACGTCGGCGGGGGTGGCGGTGTCGATGACACCCCGGGTGCCGGGCCGACGTTGCCCCGCGTCCGGGAGCCCCTTCCCGCCGCACCCGAACTCGCCGCCGCCGTCCAACGGGAGTGCCTGCGGCGGGGCTTGATCGTCGAACTCGGCGGCCGCCACGCAAGCGTCGTACGGCTCCTCCCTCCGCTGACGATCACCGACGAGCAGACCGCCGCGGTCCTCGGCCGACTGGCCGATGCGGTCGACGCGGCGGCCCGGAGTCACACCGGCCGAGACGGTCAGGAGTGCGGGACCCCTCGGAGACCGCCGCGACCCGCCGGCCATTCGGAAGGCACGGGGTAGCGCCCCGCGGCCGCGATAGTCGGCGGGCGCCCCGGGGCGAGCAGGTCCGAGCCGACGCCGGCCCCGCTCGGCCGACCCGGACCGCGCTACCGGTTCCGGAGCCGGACGGTTGAGCCGATCGGCTCGTCCGGCCCCGCCGCCCCCGCCCCGCCCATCTCTGAACCCTGGGGCGCGGACGGACCGCCAAAGGCGACCGCCCCGTCCCCCCAGCCGCCCCACCGGCACCTCCGAAACACCCAGATCCTCACCCCCTCCGAGCCAGCCCTTACCGACTGGTCCGGTGTCGCACCACCGTCGCACCCACCTCCGCCCGGCCGGCCCGCCATCTGCTGGACGCGTCGACCCGAACGTCACCCCGAGGAGCCGTCTTGAACCTCACCTCCACCTCCCACGGCCGCTCCCGCACCCACGACCCGGCCGAGAAGGTTCCCCGTCAGCCGAGAAGGACATCGGCCGCCCTGCAGCCCGACGGGACTGCCACCGACCTCCTCGAACACCCTGACCCGCACACCGCCGCCCAGGCCGCGGCCGTGGAGAACCTTCTGCGCTGCTGGGTGCGCGAGACCGACACGGCGGCTCCCTGCTACGGCACCCTCCGCATCCCTCTCCGGGCCAGCGGTACGGCCCTGCTCGTCCCGGTTCACCACTGGTCCCCGACGGGCTGGCACCGCTTCGGCCTTCCTTACCTGGCCGACGCCCCGGAGGACGCCCCGCCGGCCGACGCCGTCACGGTCGCCACCCTGCTGGTGCGGGAGGCACGCACCAGGAACCGCGCCCCCCGGGCCTCGCAGGCGCCCACAGCCACCGCCCCGTCACCGAACCGGACATCGGCCGAGCCCTCCGACACCGCCGCCCTCGACCTCGTCGCCCGTGTCGCCGACTCCGTTCGTGGCACCACCCTCTTCCTGCGCGACCGCCGGCACCGTCCCACCGACGGAACCGACCGCTTCCTCTCCGCCGAGCAGGCCCTCCTGCTCGGACACCCGCTGCACCCGACCCCCAAGAGCCGCGAGGGCCTGTCGGAAGCCGAAGTCCGCCACTACTCGCCCGAATTGCGAGGCTCCTTCCCGTTGCACTGGATGGCGGTCGCCCGCTCCGTACTCGCCACCGACTCGGCCTGGACCGAATGCGGCCGGACCGTACCCGCCGATCTGCTCACCGCCCGGCTCGCCGCAGCGGGGCTGCCCCTGCCCGACGGATACGCCGCCCTGCCACTGCACCCATGGCAGTTGCACGAGGTGCGCCACCGCGCGGACACGGCGGCCCTGATCGACGCAGGACTGTTGCGCGACCTGGGTTCCTACGGGCCGTCCTGGCACCCCACCTCCTCCGTACGCACCGTGCACCGCACCGGCGCGGCCGCCATGCTCAAGCTGTCACTGGGCCTGTACATCACCAACTCCCGTCGTGAGAACCTCCGCAAGGAACTGCACCGGGGTGTAGAGGTCCACCGGCTGCTGCGCAGTGGGCTCTCCCAGCAGTGGCGCGCGGCGCACCCCGGCTTCGACGTCGTCCGCGACCCAGCCTGGCTGGCCGTGGACGACCAGGACGGGGCACCCGTGCCGGGCCTGGACGTGATGATCCGGCACAACCCGTTCAACCCGTCGGACGACGTCTCCTGCGTCGCCGGACTCGTGGCCCCCCGGCCCTACCTCCGGGCCGGCGCCCCCCTCACCCTCCGGTCCCGCCTGGCCGAGGTCGTCACCAGCCTCGCCGTCCGCACCGGCCGCCCGTCGAGAGCCGTGGCCACCGAGTGGTTCCTGCGCTACCTCGAGCAGGTGGTCCGCCCCGTGCTGTGGCTGGACGGCGAGGCGGGAGTCGCCCTGGAGGCCCACCAGCAGAACACGCTGCTCCTGCTGGACGACGAAGGCTGGCCCGCGGGCGGTCGCTACCGCGACAACCAGGGCTACTACTTCCGCGTCTCCCGGCACGCGGAACTCGACGCCCGGCTGCCCGGTATCGGCGAGCACAGCGACACCTTCGTCTCCGACGACGTCACCGACGAACGCTTCGCCTACTACCTCGCCGTCAACAACGTGTTCGGTCTCATCGGTGCCTTCGGCTCCCAACGGCTCGTCGACGAGCGGCTGTTGCTGGCCGCCTTCCGCCGCTTCCTCGCCGACGCGGCCTGCGGCCCCGCCCGTACGCGCTCCACCCTGCCTTCCCGCCTGCTCGACTCCCCGGTCCTGCGTTGCAAGGCCAACCTGCTGACCCGGCTGTACGGCCTCGACGAACTCGTCGGCCCAGTCGACACCCAGTCCGTCTACGTCACCATCGCCAACCCCCTGTACCTCTGACCCGCACCCCGACTCCCGTCTTCCGCAAACCCCCGCCTTCCCCAAACCCGTCTTCCGAGAGGAGCGCGCCATGCCTCCCACCGATGCCGGCGCCGACACCGGTCAAGCGCCGGCAACCGCTCCCCACCGCCGTCCGACCGAGGCGGGCGCCGAGAAAGAGGACACACTCGACCTGCGTCTGCCGGACGACTTCGTCGCGCTCTTCCGGGAGGCGACCGGGACGGACGCTCCGGCCACGGCCGATCTGCTCGACGGCGTGGGTGACTGGGGCCCCACCCTCACACCCGCCGGCGCCTTCCAGCTGGTTCCTGTCCGGCTGGAGCGGGATCTGCCGCTGATCAGCCGCTGGATGAACGACCCCGCCGTCGCGGAGTTCTGGCAGCTGGCCGGGCCGCGGGGCGTGACCGAGGCCCATCTGCTCGCGCAACTCGACGGCGACGGTCGCAGCGTCCCCTGTATCGGCCTGCTCGAAGGCACTCCGATGAGCTACTGGGAGATCTACCGGGCCGACCTCGATCCGCTGGCCCGGCACTACCCGGCCCGGCTGCACGACACCGGTATCCATCTCCTCATCGGCGGCATCGCCGACCGTGGGCGGGGGCTCGGCGGCACCCTGCTCAGAGCCGTGGCCGACCTGGTACTCGACCAACGCATCGCCTGTGCCCGCGTCCTTGCGGAACCCGACCTTCGCAACGCACCCTCCCTGGCCGCCTTCATGAGCGCTGGTTTCCGGTTCGCCGCCGAGATCGACCTGCCCGCCAAGCGGGCCGCCCTCATGATCCGCGACCGGTCCCTGCGTGATCTGCTGTGACAGTGCGCCACAGTGTCATCACATTTGGTACACCCCTCGGGCCGAACCGGTTCCCACCCCGCCGGATCCGCATGAGAGATACCCAGCCACCGGTCCCCGCCTTGATCGCCCGATTGTCAGTCCCGAGCCGTAGGGTGGTCGCGCTATGACGAAGCCCTCCCTCCCCGAACTCCTGCATGCCGCCGTCACCGCCGTCGGCGGTACGGAGCGCCCCGGCCAGGTGACCATGGCCCAAGCCGTCGCGGACGCGATCGACGACGGCTCGCATCTGCTGGTCCAGGCCGGCACCGGCACCGGAAAGTCCCTCGGCTATCTCGTGCCCGCTCTCGCCCATGGGGAGAGAGTGGTCGTGGCCACCGCCACCCTCGCCCTCCAGCGCCAGCTGGTCGAGCGGGACCTGCCGCGCACGGTCGACGCCCTGCACCCGCTGCTGCGCCGCCGCCCGGAGTTCGCCATGCTCAAGGGCCGGTCGAACTATCTGTGCCTGCACCGCCTGCACGAGGGCATGCCGCAGGACGAGGAAGAGGGGCTGTTCGACCAGTTCGAGGCGGCCGCGCCCACCAGCAAGCTGGGTCAGGATCTGCTGCGACTGCGCGACTGGGCCGACGAGACCGAGTCCGGCGACCGCGACGACCTCGCACCCGGAGTGTCCGATCGGGCCTGGGCACAGGTGTCGGTCTCGTCGCGGGAGTGCCTGGGCGCCTCCAAGTGCGCCTACGGCGCCGAATGCTTCGCCGAGATGGCCCGTGAGCACGCCAAGCTCGCCGAGGTCGTCGTCACCAACCACGCACTGCTCGCGATCGACGCCATCGAGGGCGCGCCGGTCCTCCCGCAGCACGAGGTGCTCATCGTCGACGAGGCACACGAACTCGTCTCACGGGTCACGGGCGTCGCCACCGGTGAGCTCACACCCGGCCAGGTCAACCGCGCGGTGCGCCGTGCCGCCAAGCTGGTGAACGAGAAGGCCGCCGATCAGTTGCAGACCGCGGCCGAGGGCTTCGAGCGCCTGATGGAGCTTGCCCTGCCCGGCCGCCTGGAGGAGATCCCCGAGGACCTCGGCTATGTGCTGCTGGCACTGCGGGACGCCTCGCGCAACGTCATCTCCGCGCTCGGCGCGACCCGGGACAGGTCGGTCCAGGACGAGGACGCCGTCCGCAAACAGGCACTGGCCTCGGTGGAGAACGTGCACGACGTGGCGGAGCGCATCACCAACGGTTCCGAGTGGGACGTCGTCTGGTACGAGCGCCACGACCGCTTCGGCGCCTCCCTGCGCGTCGCCCCCATGTCCGTCTCGGGCCTGCTGCAGGAGAAGCTCTTCGCGGACCGCTCCGTCGTCCTGACCTCCGCGACCCTCAAACTCGGCGGCGACTTCAACGGCGTCGGCGCCTCCCTCGGTCTCGCGCCGGAGGGCACCGAGGGCGACGACGTTCCGCAGTGGAAGGGCGTCGACGTCGGCTCGCCGTTCGACTACCCCAAGCAGGGCATCCTGTACATCGCCAAGCACCTGTCGCGTCCCGCGCGGGACGGCGACCGGGGGGACATGCTGGACGAGCTGACGGAGCTGATCCAGGCGGCGGGCGGACGCACGCTCGGCCTGTTCTCCTCCATGCGGGCGGCCCAGCTGGCCGCGGAGGAGCTGCGCAGCCGCATCCCCGAGTTCCCGATCCTGCTCCAGGGCGAAGAGACGCTGGGCGAACTGATCAAGAACTTCGCGGCGGACCCGAAGACGTGTCTCTTCGGCACGTTGTCGCTCTGGCAGGGCGTGGACGTTCCCGGGCCCAGCTGCCAGCTGGTCGTGATGGACAAGATCCCGTTCCCGCGCCCCGACGACCCGGTGATGAGCGCCCGCCAAAAGGCCGTGGAGGACGCCGGCGGCAACGGCTTCATGGCGGTGGCCGCCACCCACGCGGCGCTCCTCATGGCCCAGGGCGCCGGACGTCTCGTACGGGCCTCGGGGGACCGGGGTGTGGTCGCCGTACTGGATCCGCGTCTGGCGACGGCCCGGTACGGCAGCTATCTGAAGGCGTCGCTACCCGACTTCTGGAACACCACGGACCGCAACCAGGTGCGCAAGTCACTGGCGGCCATCAACGCGATGGCCGAGCAGGAGGGGAAGTGATCGCGGGGGTAGCCTGACCGGCGCCGGTCAGGCTACCCCCGCGATCCGAAAGCGCCGTGACCCGGGCCGTTCAGCACGGGGGCGACGCGCAGCACGGAGCCCCGGAACCGGCGCAGGGGTCCCGGGGCCCGATCATGGGGCAGGTGGGCGAGCCCGCCCGGCGCGGTTCTCACACGCGCCGCAGCACCGCCACCACCTTGCCGAGGATGGTCGCGTCGTCGCCCGGGATCGGCTCGTACGCCGCGTTGTGCGGGAGGAGCCAGACGTGCCCGTCCTCGCGCTTGAAGCGCTTGACGGTGGCCTCGCCGTCGATCATCGCGGCCACGATGTCGCCGTTCTCGGCGACCTGCTGGCGGCGGACGGTGACCCAGTCGCCGTCGCAGATCGCGGCCTCGATCATCGAGTCGCCGACGACCTTGAGGACGAACAGCTCTCCGTCACCGACCAGCTGCCGGGGGAGGGGGAAGACGTCCTCGACCGACTCCTCGGCGAGGATAGGACCACCGGCCGCGATCCGGCCGACCAGAGGGACGTACGAGGCGGCAGGCTTGCCCACCGTGTCCGTCGGCTGCAACGCGGTGGCCTGGTCCGAGCCGCGGACCTCGTAAGCGCGCGGACGGTGCGGATCACGCCGCAGGAAACCCTTGCGCTCGAGGGCCATCAGCTGGTGCGCGACCGAGGAGGTGCTGGAGAGGCCGACCGCCTGCCCGATCTCCCGCATGGACGGCGGGTAGCCGCGCCGCTGCACGGAGTCCCTGATGACCTCGATCACCCGGCGCTGACGGTCGGTGAGGCCCGAGCTGTCGGCCCGGATGCCCGGAGGTCGGCCCGGCAGGGAGCGCTTGTGCCCCTCGGGATTCGTGGCTTCGTTCATCGCATGCACCGGCTCGAGTCGGCCCTGGGAGCGGTCCTGGGCAGTGATGGTGGCACTGTCTGCGGTGGTGGTCACGTCGGCCCCTCTCGATGGTCTCCCTCCGGCACAACGGTAGTTGCTTTCGAAAGGTTGCGCCAAACACACGTTCGAGTGAAAAAACGCCGACAGCCGGACTTGTTTGCGTTTCTGGGTGTATGGGCAACGCGGTGCCCGGCTGGCAAAAGGGCTCATTGTTGTACTCTTCACCGCCGGGATGGCGACCTCGTGGGTTGCCGCCCCAGTCTGCCATCCGGTGTCCCGTCAGCCGGGTGCCGGCCACCGTCTGCGCGGGAGTGCCACGCGTCCTCCGCGCGGCGCTCACGGTATCTCCGTAAGGTCCACGGCGGGCGCGGGCGCCACCGGTGTGTTGCCCGTGGCGGCTCCGGCGCACGTCGCGCGGCCGGATCCGCGCGACACGCGCGCATTGCCTGCCCGTATGGAGTCAATCCCCACATGTAGTGGTTGGATAGCTATAGCGGCCCACAGATTGTGTTCCCCCCGGTCTTCGGGCCGCCATTCATCGCCTATGCTTGTGGCTGCTTCGCGGGGCCCATGGGTCTGGTGAGGCCATTGAGTCTGCTGTGAGGAGGGTTGGAGTCCATGTACTGCCCCTTCTGCAGGCACCCCGACAGCCGCGTGGTCGACAGTCGTACGACGGACGACGGCACGTCCATCCGCAGGCGCCGCCAGTGCCCTGACTGCTCCCGTCGGTTCACGACAGTGGAGACGTGCTCGCTCATGGTGGTCAAGCGGTCCGGAGTCACCGAGTCCTTCAGCCGGATCAAGGTCATCAACGGCGTGCGCAAGGCATGCCAGGGGCGGCCCGTGACCGAGGACGCGCTCGCCCAGCTGGGCCAGCGGGTCGAGGAGGCGGTGCGCGCCAGCGGGAGCGCCGAGGTGGCTGCTCATGACGTGGGGCTCGCCATACTCGGCCCCCTGAAGGAGCTCGACCTCGTCGCCTATCTGCGGTTCGCGTCCGTCTACCGAGCGTTCGACTCGCTGGAGGACTTCGAGTCCGCCATCGCGGAACTCAGGGAAGGAACGGGACACCCCGCCGCGCAGGACGGCGACGGAGCTTGTGAGGGGTGCCAGGAAGACGGCCGCGGGCGCAGCGGGACGGCTGAGGTCCCCCTGCCCGCAGGCACCGCCGACTGAGCAGCGGGCCGGTCCGGACGGCATGTCCGGACCCGGCTCAGCGGCGGTGAGGAAGACCTGTCGCGGGTGGCAGCGAGGGTGCCCGCGGCACCAGACAGAACACCGTGCTCCGGAACACAGGGGCACTTCAGGGCGTTTACGCCCGTACAGGGAGGCGGCATGACAGAGACGGCGAGCGGTCCGGCACGAGGTTCCCGAGCGAAGGGCGCCAAGGCCAGCAAGGGGCTGCGTATCGAGCGCATCCACACCACCCCCGGCGTGCACCCGTACGACGAGGTGGCCTGGGAGCGCCGTGACGTCGTCATGACCAACTGGCGCGACGGCTCGGTGAACTTCGAGCAGCGTGGCGTCGAGTTCCCCGACTTCTGGTCGGTGAACGCGGTCAACATCGTCACCAGCAAGTACTTCCGCGGTGCCGTAGGCACCCCGCAGCGCGAGACCAGCCTCAAGCAGCTGATCGACCGCATCGTGAAGACGTACCGGAAGGCCGGCGAGGACAACAAGTACTTCGCCTCGCCCGCCGACGCCGAGATCTTCGAGCACGAGCTGGCCTACGCCCTCCTGCACCAGATCTTCAGCTTCAACAGCCCCGTCTGGTTCAACGTCGGCACCAAGCAGCCCCAGCAGGTCTCCGCCTGCTTCATCCTGTCCGTCGACGACTCCATGGAGTCGATCCTCGACTGGTACAAGGAAGAGGGCATGATCTTCAAGGGCGGCTCGGGCGCCGGCCTGAACCTCTCCCGCATCCGCTCCTCCAAGGAGCTGCTCTCCTCCGGCGGCAACGCCTCCGGGCCCGTCTCCTTCATGCGCGGTGCCGACGCCTCCGCCGGCACCATCAAGTCCGGCGGCGCCACCCGCCGCGCGGCCAAGATGGTCATCCTCGACGTCGACCACCCCGACATCGAGGACTTCATCCAGACCAAGGTCAAGGAGGAGGAGAAGATCCGCGCCCTGCGCGACGCGGGCTTCGACATGGACCTCGGTGGCGATGACATCACCTCCGTCCAGTACCAGAACGCCAACAACTCGGTCCGCGTGAACGACACGTTCATGAAGGCGGTCGAGCAGAGCGGGACGTTCGGCCTGCGCGCGCGGATGACCGGCGAGGTCATCGAGCAGGTCGACGCCAAGGACCTGTTCCGGAAGATGGCCGAGGCCGCCTGGGCCTGCGCCGACCCGGGCATTCAGTACGACGACACGATCAACCACTGGCACACCTGCCCGGAGTCCGGCCGCATCAACGGCTCGAACCCCTGCAGCGAGTACATGCACCTGGACAACACGTCCTGCAACCTCGCCTCGCTGAACCTGATGAAGTTCCTCAAGGACGACGGCAAGGGCAACCAGTCCTTCCAGGTCGAGCGCTTCGCCCAGGTCGTCGAGCTGGTCATCACGGCGATGGACATCTCCATCTGCTTCGCGGACTTCCCGACCCAGAAGATCGGCGAGAACACGCGCGCGTTCCGCCAGCTCGGCATCGGCTACGCCAACCTCGGCGCGCTGCTGATGGCGACGGGCCACGCCTACGACTCCAACGGCGGTCGTGCCCTCGCCGGTGCCATCACCTCCCTGATGACCGGTACCGCCTACAAGCGCTCGGCCGAGCTCGCCGCGGTCGTCGGCCCGTACGACGGCTACGCCCGCAACGCCCAGCCGCACCTGCGGGTGATGAAGCAGCACGCCGACGCCAACACCACGGCCGTCCGCATGGACGACCTGGACACGCAGGTCTGGGCCGCCGCCACTGAGGCTTGGCAGGACGTGCTGCGGCTCGGCGAGAAGAACGGCTTCCGCAACTCCCAGGCGTCCGTCCTCGCGCCCACCGGCACCATCGGCCTGGCCATGTCCTGCGACACCACGGGCGTCGAGCCCGACCTCGCGCTGGTCAAGTTCAAGAAGCTGGTCGGCGGCGGCTCGATGCAGATCGTCAACGGCACCGTCCCGCAGGCCCTGCGCCGCCTGGGCTACCAGGAGGAGCAGATCGAGGCGGTCGTCGCCCACATCGCCGAGAACGGCAACGTGATCGACGCCCCCGGCCTCAAGCACGAGCACTACGAGGTGTTCGACTGCGCCATGGGCGAGCGCGCCATCTCCCCGATGGGCCACGTCCGCATGATGGCCGCGATCCAGCCGTGGATCTCGGGCGCCATCTCCAAGACGGTCAACATGCCGGAGTCGGCGACCGTCGAAGAGGTCGAGGAGATCTACTTCGAGGCGTGGAAGCTGGGCGTCAAGGCACTCGCCATCTACCGCGACAACTGCAAGGTCGGCCAGCCGCTCTCCGCCAAGAAGAAGGGGGACGAGAAGGCCGAGATCACCGAGAAGGCCGAGGGCACGATCCGCAGCGCGGTCGAGAAGGTCGTCGAGTACCGCCCGGTCCGCAAGCGCCTGCCCAAGGGCCGGCCGGGCATCACCACCTCCTTCACGGTCGGCGGTGCCGAGGGCTACATGACCGCCAATTCCTACCCGGACGACGGTCTCGGCGAGGTCTTCCTGAAGATGTCCAAGCAGGGCTCGACTCTCGCGGGAATGATGGACGCCTTCTCGATCGCCGTGTCGGTGGGCCTTCAGTACGGTGTGCCGCTGGAGACGTACGTCTCGAAGTTCACGAACATGCGCTTCGAGCCGGCCGGTATGACCGACGACCCGGACGTGCGGATGGCGCAGTCGATCGTCGACTACATCTTCCGCCGCCTTGCGCTGGACTTCCTGCCCTTCGAGACGCGCTCCGCGCTCGGCATCCACTCCGCCGAGGAGCGTCAGCGCCACCTCGAGACCGGCTCCTACGAGCCGACCGACGACGAGCTCGACGTCGAGGGCCTGGCCCAGTCGGCACCCCGGCAGACCGACCTGAAGGCGGTCGCCACGCCGAAGGCCGAGGTCGAGGCGCCCAAGCCCGCCCCCAAGCAGGCGCACACCAGCGCCGAGCTGGTGGAGATGCAGCTGGGCATCCAGGCCGACGCCCCGCTGTGCTTCTCCTGCGGTACGAAGATGCAGCGGGCCGGCTCCTGCTACATCTGCGAGGGCTGCGGCTCGACCAGCGGTTGCAGCTGACCTGACGGTAAAGCCGTGAAGTAAGGGGCGTCGGCCTTGGGCCGCGCCCCTTACGCGTTGCGGCTACGACGGGCGCGCCCGGCCCATGGCGCGGGTGAAGGTCTCCGGGTCGTCCTCGAAGCCGAGGACGCCGGGGCGGAACTCCCAGGTGCCCGCCTCGTTCCGCGCGAACTCCGCGACCGTGGCCGCCGTAGCTCCGAGCACGGCGCCGAAGTCGTCCTCGGCGAGGACGGTGTACCCCTCGCGGACGCGCATTCCTGGACCGAGCACGCCGGCGAAGGTGCGGTGCGCCGGACGCTGCTGGATGACGACGCCGACCACCACGCGCGCGTACCCGTCGCCGAGCCGGTCGAGTTCGAGCATCATGACCTCGTCCCACCCGAAGCCCTGGCCGTCCCTGCTGTCCCGGTCGAGATAGATGGTTCCGTCGGGGGAACGGCTGTTGAAATGCACCACATAGGCCGGATCACCATGCGGGTCGCCGGCCCTGTAGGCCGCGGCGACCAGATCAAGATCAGTGGGTGGCTGCCCTGCGGGACTGGGATCCCACTTGACCGCGACCTCGACCTTGCCGATCCCCTTGCTGAGTCCGCTCATCTGACTCCCCCTTGCCCGACCCGTGCGCCCCTCTGCCTCAACTTCCGTTTCAGGGACGCTTGTTGTCCATCGTGCCACGCGCGCGGGGGCGCTTGCGCGGGCGCTGTCCCCACAGGAGTGACCAATGCCACGTCGCAGGGCCTTACGATGGCGCGGTGCTGGTCAAGTGGATTCGCTGCACCGTGGTGGACCGCCCGGGCTTCGAGCGGGGGCAGCGGAAGTGGGCGGGGCTTCTGGGGGAGCCGGGGTTTCGGGGGCAGGGGGGCGGGTGGAGCCGGGGACGGCCGGGTGTCGCGCACATCTTCGCGTTCTGGGAGAGCCGTGCCTTCTACGACTCCTTCATGGCCCGCTCCCACGACCGGCTGGCGGCGGCACAGGCCGGCACCTTCAAGGACGCCCAGGTCCGCTTGTTCGACTACCGGTTCGACGTGAAGACGGGTTTCGAACCCTGCTTCGCGGACGCAGACCTGCTGCGGGTCGCCCTCTGCCGGGTCCACGAGGAACGCGCCGAGCACTTCACGCTGATGCAGGAGAAGGTCTGGAACCCGGCGATGGCCGGCTCGCCCGGCATGGTGCGCGGCCTGTTCGGTGAGGCTCCCGGCAGCGAGTTCCTCGTGCTGTCCATGTGGCAGTCCTCCGCCGAGCACGGCAAGTACCGTACGGAGCGGGTGGAGCGCCTGGCGCTGCGCGCCCAGACGGAGGCCGACATAGCGTCGCTCACGGGCGACATCGTGGAACTCGAGAGCATCTGGACGGTTTGACGGCGGACGGTCGCCCACGGGCTTGTGTGGCGCGGGCCGCACGATTTGTGTGATCTGCGCCGTACCGGGCCCGCTGGAGTCCTCGATCGGCGCCGACCCGATCTACTGTTCTGGCATGGCACGACCACGGCGCATCATCCTTGTCCGGCACGGCGAGTCAACGGGCAACGTCGATGACACCGTGTACGAGCGCGAACCCGACCACGCGCTGGCGCTCACCGAGCGGGGCCGGGGACAGGCCGAGGAGACCGGCAAGGAACTGCGGGACCTGTTCGGACGCGAACGCGTGAGCGTCTACGTCTCCCCCTACCGGCGCACCCACGAGACCCTCCACTCCTTCCAACTGGACCCCGATCTCATACGCGTGCGCGAAGAGCCGCGACTGCGCGAGCAGGACTGGGGGAACTGGCAGGAGTGCGACGACGTGCGCCTCCAGAAGACCTACCGGGACACCTACGGGCACTTCTTCTACCGCTTCGCCCAGGGCGAGTCCGGAGCCGACGTCTACGACCGGGTCGGTGGCTTCCTGGAGAGCCTCTTCCGCAGCTTCGAGGACCCCGGCCACCCGCCCAACGTTCTCCTGGTGACCCACGGCCTGGCCATGCGGCTCTTCTGCATGCGCTGGTTCCACTGGACCGTCGCCGAGTTCGAGAGCCTTTCCAACCCGGGGAACGCCGAGATGCGGATGCTCGTTCTCGGGGACGACGGCAGGTACACGCTCGATCGTCCGTTTGAGCAGTGGCGTGAGCCGGAATCGTACGGGATCACTGGATGGAGCGGCTGAGCGATGACCCATGACTCCTCTCCGGGCATGCGCCTGGAGCGCGCCCTGGCCAGCATGCGCGGGCTCGCGGTGGGGGACGCGCTGGGCTCGCAGTTCTTCGCTCCGGTGAACTACCCGCTGCTCAGGCGCCGCGAACTGCCGTCCGGCCCGTGGCAGTGGACGGACGACACCGAGATGGCCTGCTCCGTCGTCACCGTCCTGGCCGCCCACCACCGTGTCGACCAGGACGCTCTGGCCGAGTCCTTCGCCCGGCGCCACGCACCGGAGCGCGGGTACGGCGCGGGGACGGCCGGTCTGCTGCGGCGGATCAGTGAAGGCGGCGATTGGCGCACACTGGCGCCCGCGCTGTTCAAGGGGCACGGATCGTGGGGGAGCGGCGCCGCGATGCGCACGGCGCCCCTGGGCGCCTGGTACGCGGACGACCCGGAGCAGGCCACCCACCAGGCCGAGATCTCCGCCTACCCCACCCACCAGCATCGTGAGGCCGTCGCGGGCGCCATGGCCGTGGCCGCGGCCGCCGCGCTGGCCGCCGCACCCGGCGGACCGCCGAGCGCCGAGGCACTGCTCGGCGGCGTCATCGACCTCGTACCGGCCAGGAGTGCCGTCGGCGCCGGTCTGCGGCGTGCCCGCGACATGCTCGACTACGGCGACGTGGCCACCGTCGCCGCGGTCCTCGGCAGCGGACGGCGCACGTCGGCGCACGACACGGTGCCCTTCGCGCTCTGGTCCGCCGCCAGGTGTCTGGCCGACTTCGAGGACGCGTTCTGGACGACCGCCCGGGCCGGCGGCGACGTGGACACCACCTGCGCCATCGTGGGCGGCGTGCTCGCCTCGGGGAAGACCGGGGCCCCGCCCGCCGAGTGGGTGCGGCGCACGGAGTCGCTGCCCGACTGGGTCCCGATGTCCGTGTGACCTCCGGCTCGCGGGTCGTTGTCGGCGCAGGGGGCGAGCGCACGTGGCGCCCCCGCTTCGTGTTTCGCAGGTCGATTCACGAATGTGATCCGAAGCGGGCGGAATGCTTCCAAGTGCGATCTCCGGCGGGGCGGTCGAGTCGACGATCAGGCTTCTTCTGGACGTCGCAATCCCTGGAATACGGCCGGGTGAAGCGAGGTCCGGCGCGGCGAACAGCCTTGTGTGCGAAGTCGTCCAGGCTGTGCGATGACGCGCCGCGCCAGGATGTGCACGAGCGAACGATCGGGTCGTTATCGCGAAGGGATGACCGGTCGGCCGACGGTTCCGCCGCCGCCCCCGACCAGCCCCTGGCAATCCGGGTGCGGGGCGTCGCGGTTCTCCAGGGAAACCGGGGTGTCGCAGCGGGATCCGGGCAGCGTACGCTGAGGGCGCCATGCCGTACGAACCACCCACTCACACCGTCGAGCGCTCCCTCAGGGCCACGACCGGAGCGAAGGTCATTGCCGGTGTCGACGAGGTGGGGCGCGGCGCTTGGGCCGGCCCTGTCACCGTCTGCGCGGCGGTCACCGGACTGCGCCGGCCGCCCGCCGGGCTCACCGACTCGAAACTGCTGACCGTCAAGCGACGCACCGAACTCGCGGCGGAACTGCAGACGTGGGTGACCGCGTACGCCCTCGGGAGCTCCTCTCCGGAGGAGATCGACAACCTGGGGATGACGGCGGCACTGCGGCTCGCGGCCGTGCGCGCCCTGGAGGGACTGCCCATCCCCCCGGACGCGGTCATCCTCGACGGGAAGCACGACTACCTCGGCGCCCCCTGGAGGGTCCGTACGGTCATCAAGGGCGACCAGTCGTGCGTGGCCGTCGCGGCGGCTTCGGTGATCGCCAAGGTTCACCGCGACAAAATGATGGCCGAACTGGGTATCGAGCATGCAGACTTCGGCTTTGCGGCCAATGCCGGATATCCGTCGCCCGTGCACAAGGCCGCGCTGGAGGAGCGGGGACCCACCCCGTACCACCGGTTGTCGTGGGCGTATCTTGATGCGCTGCCCCGGTGGCGGCACCTCAAGAAGGTCCGTGTCTGGGCAGACCGAGGCGTTCCGGAGGTCGAAGGTCAGCTCGGCTTCGACTTCTGATCGTTCCGCTCGGCCCGATGTGCCACCCGCCCACGCGAGCCGCACCAACGTTTGATAAATATCAGCCCATGCCTCTCATTCCCGAGGAGCCTCAGATTCACGAGAGTGCCCAGGGTCCCCGCGCCACGCCGTCCGCCGGCCGCACCGCGCCGACCCCTCGCCCCGTTCCCGGCCCCCGTCCCGCGGCTCCGCCGCGCCCCGGTCGTCCAGGTCCCGCACGGCCCGCGCCGCCGGCGCAGCGCGCGTCGCGGGAGTCGGCCCCGGCCAAGCCCGTGCCGGCGCGGCCGACCGCCCCCGCCGCCTCGGCGACCCCTCAGATCCAACTCGTTCCGGCTTCCGCCGACGGCGCGCTCGACGCCGCCGAGGAAGCGGTCGACCTGCTCCTGGAGTCGGGCCGTGCCCCCGGCGACGTACTGGTGATCACCACCGGCGGGTCGCATCCGTGGGCCGCGCACGAACTGTCCTTCGGTGAGGCGTCCTACTGGGCACAGCACGACGCGCGCGACGACGTGTTCTACGCGGACGCCGCCGTGGCCTCGCATGCCGCGTCCCGCCCCGTCGTCGTGGTCGCGGTCAACGGCGGTCCCGAGCCCGCCGGCGCCATGGCCCTGTCCGTGGCGCACACCAAGGCCGACGCGCTTCTGGTCGTCTGCGGCGACCCGCAGCAGATCAACTCGGTGCTGGGCGCGGCTGTGTGAGCCGCGTCCGGCCCGTCCGGCGGTCCTGAGTCGTTGCGGTCTCGAGTCCGTGTGGCTTGAGTCCGTCCGACGGTCCTGCGCTTGTCCGGGGGCCTGAGCCCGTCCGGGGGTCGAAGGAAGGTGACGTCGTGCCCGCCGCGCCGTAAGACCGGCGGCGGGGCCTTCGGCGTGCGCACCCCGTCGGCCGTCCGGCATGAGCGGACGATGGGGTGCCGTCCGTCAGCGGGCCGCAGCGCGGCGCAGCACCTCTGAGGCCGCGCCGCCGGTGCGCGGCAGCGGGGACGGAGCCTCGGCGGTGCCGAAGGGCTCGGGCGCCGAGTACGCGTGCGGCCGCCGGCCCCCTCGGCCCTCGCCGAGGACCTGCCAGCCGTCCCGGGTCAGCGTGATGTACGCCCCGCAGCGCAGCCCGTGCAGCGTGCAGGCGTCACGCAGTCCCCACATCCACGCCCCGTCCTCCTCGGTCCAACGCGCGTCCCCGTCACGGCAGTAGAGCAGTACGGCGGTGCGCACCGGGGTACGGCGCCGCAGGTCGTGCGGGATGACCTGGCGCAGTTGGGCCAGGAGCGCGTTGCGGAACATCCAGCCGTCGGCGGGCGCCGACCGGCGGGCGAAGGAGGCGCTCGCCCGCAGCCGCTCGTCCAGGTCCAGGACCGCGACCACGGCGGTGGCGGGCCTGGGGTGGTGCCGGGCGTGCAGTCCGCTGACGACCTCCCGCGGATTGCGCAGCAGAGGGATGCCCGCGGCCGCCCACTCCGAGGGTTCGAGCACACGGTGGACGGAGGTGGCGGACGTCGACAACGATGCCGCCGAGGACGGAGCGAATCCGAAGGTCACGTTCCTCCCTTCGGCTACGCGCCCATACTGCGGGCGGGATCGGATTCGGGGGAGCGCACACCGCAGGAGAGCCCTACCGGCCAACGGCTGAGCCGTGCGGGGAGCGGACTTCAATTCTTCCTGTCGAACTGGGATGCGGCAACGAGCAATTGAGGGCACCGGCCGTTATCGGGCGACCTACGGCCTATATCCCTACCCGGCGCTCGTCCAGCGACTCCTGGGAGCGCCCACGTCGTGCGCGTGGGCCGCAGACGTGTGCCATCAGCCCTGCACCGCCAGGACCAGTGGCATCACCGCCTGCGTGCCGGACCTTCTGAGCAGGCGGGCGGCGACCGCGAGGGTCCAGCCGGTCTCGGTGAAGTCGTCCACGAGCAGCACCGGGCCGGGATTGTCGGCCAGGGCGGAGACCAGGGCGGGTGGTACGGTCAGCGCCCCTTCCAGGGCCTTCAGGCGCTGGGCGCTGTTGCTCCGCGGCACCCGCCGTGCATCCGGCGTGTACTCCACGCCGCCCAGCAGCGGCAGCCGACCGACCTCCGAGATGTGCGCGCCCAGGGAGTGGACCAGCCGAGGCCGGGTGCGAGAGGGCATGGTGACGACGCCGACCGGGCGCGGCCGCGCGTCCGCCGCGCCCGAGGCCCAGCCGCCGGGTCCTTTCGCCCAGTCGGCCAATACGCCCACCACCGCGCGCGCCACGTCCTCCGGCAGGGGAGCGTCGGGTGTCTGGGACGCGAGCAACGGCCGCAGCCGGTTGCCCCAGCCGATGTCCGAGAGGCGTCCCAGAGCTCGTCCCTCAGCGGCCTGTTCACCGGCCGGGATGCGTCCCCTGAGATCGACGCCGACCGCCTGCAGGCCCGTCGGCCACATACGTCGGGGCTGCACCTCCACACCGGCCCGGCCGAGGTCCACGCGCGCGGCGTCCAGCGCCGCGGTGGAGGTGTCCGCGGTGAAACGGGCGCCCGCGCAGTTGTCGCAGCGACCACAGGGCCTGGCGCTGTCGTCGTCGAGCCGGCGCTGCAGGAACTCCATCCGGCAGCCCGTCGCCGCCGCGTAGTCGCGCATCGCTTGCTGCTCGGCCTCCCGTTGCCGCGCGACCCACTCGTACCGCTGCGCGTCGTACGTCCACGGCCGGCCGGTCGCGGTCCAGCCGCCCTTGACCCGCTTGACCGCTCCGTCCACGTCGAGCACCTTGAGCATCGCCTCCAGCCGGGAACGGCGCAGCTCGACCAGAGGCTCCAGAGCGGGCAGCGACAGCGGCCCCTCAGCGCGGGCGAGCACGTCGAGGGTGCGGCGCACCAGTTCCTCGGAGGGGAAGGCGAGCGACGCGAAGTACTCCCAGATCGCCTCGTCCTCCTTCCCGGGAAGCAGGAGCACCTCGGCGTGCTCCACGCCACGGCCCGCGCGGCCCACCTGCTGGTAGTAGGCGATGGGGGAGGACGGCGACCCCAGGTGCACGACGAAGCCGAGGTCGGGCTTGTCGAAGCCCATGCCCAGCGCCGAGGTGGCGACCAGGGCCTTGACCTTGTTCGCGAGCAGGTCCTCCTCGGCCTGCTGCCGGTCGGCGTTCTCCGTCTTGCCCGTGTAGGACGCGACCGTGTGGCCGCGCTGCCGCAGGAAGGCGGTGACCTCCTCGGCCGCGGCGACCGTGAGCGTGTAGACGATTCCGGAGCCCGGCAGCTCTCCTATGTGGTCGGCGAGCCAGGCCATCCGGTGCGCGGCGTCCGGCAGCCGCAGCACGTTCAGGCTGAGGCTCTCCCGGTCCAGCGGACCACGCAGCACCAGGGTGTCGAAGGCGTCGCCTGTCCCCAGCTGCTCCGCGACGTCCGCGGTCACGCGCGCATTGGCAGTGGCGGTGGTGGCGAGGACGGGGACACCGGGCGGGAGCTCGGTGAGCATGGTGCGCAGCCGCCGGTAGTCCGGGCGGAAGTCGTGGCCCCAGTCGGAGATGCAGTGCGCCTCGTCCACCACGAGCAGTCCTGTCGCCGCGGCGAGCTTGGGCAGGACCTGGTCGCGGAAGTCCGGGTTGTTGAGCCGCTCGGGGCTGACCAGCAGGACGTCGACCGCCCCTTCGGCGATCTCGCCCTGAACGGTGTCCCATTCCTCGGTGTTCGCCGAGTTGATCGTCCGGGCGTGGATGCCGGCGCGGGCCGCGGCCTCGACCTGGTTGCGCATGAGGGCGAGCAGCGGGGAGACGATCACGGTCGGGCCGCTTCCGCGGGCCCGGAGCAGGGAGGTGGCCACGAAATAGACCGCGGACTTGCCCCAGCCGGTGCGCTGCACGACCAGGGCCCGGCGCCGGTCGGCGACCAGGGCCTCGATCGCCTTCCACTGGTCCTCGCGCAGTCGGGCCGTGCCCGTGCCGTCGTCGACCAGACGGGCGAGGACCGCGTCGGCCGCCTTCCTGAGGTCCGCGTTGCTCGTGTGCTCCATGCGTCCCATACAACAGGACGGCACTGACAACCGGGAAAGACCTGAGGTGGGCGGGCATCGGACCGGAGCCGGAGCCGGAGCCGGGGCTGGGACGCGGGCCGCGGCTGACGTGTCCTCGTCCAGAGTTGTCCACAGGCCCAAGCGGACTTTTGCGATCCGCGAGATCGTCGGCACATGACGAATCACAGCGAAACGACCGGATCCTTCGAAAACGGTGACATCGCGTACGGCGGATCCGCCCCCGAACACCAGGTCACGCTCCGCACCCCGACCGAGCTCGCCGACGCCCTGCCGTATCTCCTCGGGTACCGCCCCGAGGACAGCATCGTCCTGGTCGCGCTGAACGACCGGGGCGGGCGCGGCCGGTTCGGTGGCCGTGCCCGGCTCGGCATTCCCGCCGGCAAGGACGACTGGCCTTTCGCTGCCCGTCAGCTGGCCCACGGCCTGATCACGGGCAGCGAGCGCAGAGGTGCCAAGCCCGAGCGGATGGTGGCCTTCCTCTGCCAGGAGCCGGCGGCGGGCGAGTCGGGCCGAGACGTCGTGCGGCGGTTGGAGCCGCTGGCCCAGAAACTGCGTACGGAATGCGGCCACCTCGACGTCCCCGTGATCGAGGCGCTGTGCATCTCCGACGGGCGCTTCTGGTCGTACTGCTGTCCGACCGAGGGATGCTGCCCCGACGACGGACTGCCCATGGGACTGCCCGGCACCTCCGTGCTGGCCGCCGCGGCGGCGTACGCGGGCATCCAGGTCAGAGGCAGCCTGAAGGAACTGCGGGCCAGGCTGCTGCCCTGGGAGACCGCCGCGTCCCTGGAACAGGAGATCGCCCTGGACGCCGCCGGGCTGTCCCTGGTGCCCAGGATCCTCGACGAGGCCGAGCGCGCGTCGGTGGCCGAGGAGACCCTGAAGCTCGCCGAGCGCGTCATGACCCGGTTCGCCGAGGTGCCCTTCCTGCCCGGTGACGCCCGTGCGGACCTCCGTGACGACCAGCTGCTCGACCACGAGGAAGCGGCATCGCTGATCCTGGGCCTCCAGGACCGTACGACACGGGACCGCGCTGCCGAGTGGATGGAGGGAGACGAGGCCGATCCGGCGCTGCGGCTGTGGCGAGCGCTCGCCCGCCGTTGTGTCGGCCCGTACGGAGAGCACGCCGCGGCTCCCCTGACCCTCGCCGGCTGGGTGGCCTGGTCGGCCGGGGACCAACTGGAGGCCCGGGAGGCCCTGGCCATGGCGCTGGGCGCGGACCCCGACTACCTCTTCGCCCGCCTCCTGCACCAGGCCTGCAACGAGGGGCTCGACCCCGAGTCGGTCCGGCGCTGCCTGCGCGCCGAGCGACAGGGACGCGCACGGTCGAAAACAGCGGACGCCGGTGCGGTCACGGAAGCGGTCGGGGCCGAGACTCCGCAGGACGAAGCGGCCGTCAGGGGCGACGCGGTCGCCCAGGCCGACGTGGCCGCCACGGTGCAGGACGCGGCGGTGGGAACCGATAGCGACGCTGCCCCGACGGCGCCGGACCCGGCGTCCCGCAGTTGCCGCCGGACGCGCGTGGACGGACCTGTCCCGGCCGGGACGCGCCCCGCGACCTCGCGGACCGACGGCGCGTGCCGGGGTCCCTCCAGGGCGCCGGGTCGTCCGCGTACGCGCACTTCGGGACGGGGTGGTTCACGTCGCCGAGGCGCCGACAATCCGGGTGCCGACCAGGGGAGCGGCGCCGCCGAGAAGCGCCCGTGAACGAACGCCCGCGGGGCTCGCGGGGGAGCGGAGGACCGATGTGGATCAGCCATCGATGCGACCGGCGAAGGGAGTGTTTATCGTCAGGCAGACGACTATGATCGCGGCATGCCCTACGACCCGTCAGCCTTTCCGCCTTTCGCCGTGACCGTGGACCTGGTCGTGCTGACAGTGCGCCGCCATTCCCTGTGCGCGCTGGCGGTGCGCAGGGGTGAGCCGCCGTTCCAGGGCCGGTGGGCGCTTCCCGGAGGCTTCGTACGGGCCGACGAGGATCTGGCGCAGGCGGCGGCGCGGGAGCTGGTGGAGGAGACCGGACTGTGCGTGCACGACCCGTTTGTCCCGGTCCAGGACAACGGCGCGCACCTGGAGCAGCTCGCGACCTACGGCGACCCCAAGCGTGACCCGCGGATGAGGGTCGTCAGCGTCGCTCACCTCGCCCTGGCTCCCGACCTGCCCGCGCCTCGGGCGGGCGGCGACGCCGAGCACGCCCGTTGGGCGCCCGTGGAGGAGCTGCTGCAACAGGGCGGCTACGGCCGTGACGGAGAGCCGGTGGCGCCGCTGGCCTTCGATCACGCCCAGATCCTCGCGGACGGAGTGGAGCGGGCTCGTTCGAAGATCGAGTACTCCTCGTTGGCGACCGCGTTCTGTCCGGCCGAGTTCACCGTCGGTGAACTGCGCCGTGTCTACGAGGGGGTGTGGGGCGTGGCCCTCGACCCGCGCAACTTCCACCGCAAGGTGACGGGTACCCCGGGCTTCCTCGTGCCGACCGGAGGGACGACCACCCGCCAGGGCGGCCGGCCGGCCCAGCTCTTCCGGGCCGGGGGAGCCACCCTGCTCAACCCGCCGATGCTGCGCCCGGAGGTCTGACCCCCGTCCGCCCGTCGCCGTCGTGAGTCGGCGCGTTCGTCAAGTCGGATGCCGGGCCCGTTGAAGCGATCCTGTTGCCCCATGAGAGAAGGGAGCCGAGTAACGCCAACGCTTGGCGAATACGAGATGCGATACCCGGAAAATCCGGACATGACGCGCTATCTTGCTGCGGGTGATCCAGGCCTTCGGACTGACCAGCGATTCCCGTAAGGGCCTTCCGCCCTCCGTCGAGGACGTCTCCTTCGAAGCGCACGCGGGCCGTGTCACCGCGCTTCTCGGAACGGCGGGCTCGGGCAAGACGACGACGCTCAGGCTCATGCTCGAGCTCCAACAGGGCTGCGGCATCACCTACTTCAGGGGTCACCCCCTGCACCGCATCGCTCATCCCTCGCGCGAGGTCGGCGTTCTCCTGGGCGGCGTCCCAGGACACCCCGCACGCACGGTCCGTGGCCATCTGCGCATGCTCTGTGCCGCGGCCGGTCTTCCGGCACGGCGCGCCGATCAAGTCCTCGAGGCCGTTGGGCTCGTCAGCTTCCGAGAGGAGCGCCTGGGCACTCTGTCCCAGGGAGTGGACCGTCGGCTGGGCCTGGCCTGTGTCCTGCTGGGCGACCCGCACACGCTGGTGCTCGACGCCCCTGCCGACGGACTGTCCGCGCGGGAAAGCCGTTGGCTGCACGACGTGCTGCGGGCGCACGCGAACCAGGGCGGTACGGTCCTGTTCACCACGGCCGACCCCAAGGAGGCGGCCCGCGCCGCCGACCGTGTCGTCACGCTCGAACGTGGCAGGCTCGTCGCGGATCAGGAGGCCGCGGACTTCGCCCGCCATCGGCTGCGTCCCCGAGTCGCCGTGCGCAGTCCGCACGCCTCCCGCCTCGGAGCCCTCCTGGCCAAGGAGGCCCGTACTGCCCGCCGCTCCATCGAGGTCGCACGCGAGAGTGGCAACCGTCTGTTCGTCTACGGCAGTACGTGCGCCGATGTTGGCGAGGCCGCGTTCCGTCACGGCATCCTCATCCACCAACTCGCCGATGAAGTAGGTGACATGGGCGCCGGTGCCGGTTCAACGCCTTCGGCCGCGGATGCGGCCGAGGTGCCCCGGGCCGAGGCCGCGGTGACGACGACCCCCGACGGGCGACAGCCGTCCGCTGTCGTACCGGCCGCGGGGAAGAGGCAGCCGTCCGCGGCCGCTCTCGCGGCGAGCGCAGCAGCCGTCCCGCGCTCCGAGGGCGCACGGCTCGCGGGGGGTGAAGAGAGCGCGTACGTCCCTTCGGCCGGAGACGGCGGCTCCGTCAGCCCGAGCTTGGCGGAACCGACCGTCACCACGTACTCCGGGGAGCCGTCCGTCGGCGCGCGCGAGACACCGTCGGTCACTCCCCGTCCCGGCAATGCGTCAGGCACCGCACATGGTCTCGGCGTACCCCCGGAGCCGCGGGCGAAGGTTGCTTCCCCCGCGGCTCACACGGGAAGCCGAGTTCCGGCGGCCGGTCTCGGCGAAGGGGCGTCCGTCGCTCGTCCCGACGGCCCGGATCTCACGACCGGTTCCGATGGCCCGGAGATCACCACTCACCCCGACGACCCGGTCGCCCTCACCGGTGCCAGTGCCTTGCGGTCCACCACCCAGCCCGGCGGTGCGGCCCACACCAATGGTTCCCAGCCGCCGGGACCGGCCGCCGGCCCCGAGGACAGGACCCCTGCCGCCGCTTCCCTGTCCCCCGACTCCACTGCCAGCTTCGGAACCTGCGACTCGACCGGCGGCTCCGAGGCCCTCGGCCCCGCCACCGCCCTCGAACCCCGCGACTCGACCGCCGACTCCGAGGCCAGGGCCGCCTCGGCCACGATCACCGCCACCGTCACCGCCCCCGGCGCCGCCCGCACCTCCTCACCCTCCCGGGAACCGTTCGCACCTGCGGAAGCCCAGCACGGAGCCGCCGCGACAACCCCGCGCCCCGACCAACCCCCCGCCGAGCAGCGGGCGGCCACGCACCCCGCAGCCGACCACTCCGCGACCGAGCAGCCTGCGAACGGCCACCCCGCGGCCGCGCACCCCGCGGCTGACCACTTCGCGAACGGGCACCCCGCGAACGGACATCCAGCGGCCGCGCACCACGCGACCGGGCAGCCTGCGGCCGGCCACCCCGCGAACGCGCACCCCGCGCCCGGACACCCCGCACCCGCGCAGCCCTCAATCCCGACCCCGCGCCCTGCCGAGGCCGCTGCACTCGATGCCTCGTCCGCTCTCCCGCCCCCGATCTCCGTGCGCCCTGGCCCCAGCCCCCTGCGCCCCCTGCGGTACGAACTGCGTCGGGCCGCCGGTGTCCGCACCGGCTTCCTCGTCGGTGCCGCCGTCCTCGTCTGCTCCGCCGTCACGGCCCTGGTCATGGGGCGGATGGGCCACGCCCCCCCGCCCCGGCTGCTGGCGGCATGGCCGGAGCAACTGCCCCTGCCGCCGGCGGCGCTCGGCGCCGGGCTGCTCGGCGCGCTCGCCTTCGGCGACGAGTTCCGCCACCCCGCGCTGGCGGCGGACCGGGGCACCGTCCCGCGCCGGCTCGGGCTGCTCACCGCGAAGCTGATCGTGGCCACCGCGACCGCGCTGCTGCTCGCCTTCCTCACGGTCGGCTGCAACGCCGAAGTGCTCTATGCCGTGTACGGGCAGGAACTCACCCAGGTTCCCGGCGACTGGCTCTCGCTGAGCCTGAGTTGGATCAGCCTCGTGGTGGGATGCGCCTGGGCCGGCGTGCTGGCCGGAGGGGTGTTCCGGTCCACCACGGGAGGGCTCGCGGCCGTACTCTCCGTACCGGTGCTCGTCGTGCCCCTGGTGCAGTGGGCGATGGGCGGGAAGGCGTGGAACGCCGCCGGTCTGCCCGCCCGGCTGCGCCGGCTCTTCCTGCTCCAGTGGCCCTTCGGCGGTGACCGCTACCTGGCCGCCGCGGCGCGGCTGATCGCCCAACCCGTGGGCGGCGCCCTGACGTTGACGCTCGTCGCGCTGCTGTGCGCGTACCTGCTGACAGCCCTGCGGAGCCGGACCCGATGACAGGGGTTCGCTCCCTTTCGGTCGGGCTCTGCACGCAACTTCCCAGGGAGAGCCCATTTCTTTCCGATAAGGCGTCAATTGAGGCGAAGTGAGCGATCACCCTTTCGTGTGCTTTTCACCAAAGACCTCAAGGGAGTTGGAGACGGCGCCGACAAAGGATCCGTGAGTACCCTTGCGCACACCATGATGACCGCCGCCCGCTCCACAGACTCTGGTCTCGCCGGCCCGGGCGGACTCGACCGTTACCCCTACTCCGAGGCACCCGCTCCCGACCGCGTCGCAAGCCCCGCCTGGGAGGGCGCCGACCCGGAACTGGGGCGTGTGGGCCGGCGCACCGCGGGCAGCCGCGGCCGCGGACTGCACGGCCAACTCGTCCAGCAGCTGGGTCAGATGATCGTCTCCGGGGACCTGGGCGCCGACCGTCCGCTGGTGCCCGAGGAGATCGGCCAGCGCTTCGAGGTCTCCCGTACCGTCGTCCGCGAGTCGCTCCGGGTCCTGGAGGCCAAGGGCCTGGTCAGCGCCCGCCCGAACGTCGGCACGCGGGTGCGCCCGGTCAGCGACTGGAATCTCCTCGACCCGGACATCATCGAGTGGCGGGCCTTCGGGCCGCAGCGCGACGACCAGCGCCGCGAGCTCAGCGAACTGCGCTGGACGATCGAGCCGCTCGCCGCGCGCCTCGCCGCCGGGCACGGGCGCGAGGACATCCAGCAGCGCCTGTCCGACATGGTCGAGATCATGGGGCACGCCCTGGGGCAGGGCGACGCGCTCACCTTCTCCCGCGCGGACTCCGAGTTCCATTCGCTACTCATCCAGATCGCGGGCAACCGGATGCTGGAGCACCTCTCCGGGATCGTCTCGGCCGCCCTCCAGGTGTCCGGCGGCCCCGTCACGGGATGCGACCGGCCGAACGAGGCCTCCCTGGCGCAGCACGCCCGGATCGTCGACGCGGTCGCGGGCGGCGACGGCACCGCGGCGGAAGGAGCCATGCGCCAACTGCTCACGGTGCACCCGGAGGTCGAGCGGGTGGTCCCCGCGCCGCGCGAGCACTGAGCCGCTCGAGCGTCGGTCCCTGCGTGGGCCGTACGGCTGGGGCCCTGCCGTCCTCCGGTGGGGTCCCGTGAGGGGCGGTTCGCCGGCCGACCGCGGACCCCTCAGCGAGCCGGCGGGGCCACAAGGGACCGGGGCGAGCCGCCGGTGGGGTCGTGTCCCTGGCGACCACCCCACTCCATCTGCCCACGTCTGGCCGTTTTTACGCACTTACGGGGTGTGACTGGGGCCACGCAGATTGGGCGTAACACTCCTGGGTACAACGCGATGACCTAAGAGGTGACAGCCGCGGAGGGAATACGGACGCCGTACACGGCGCTGTGCAACTTCCCGGCCCCCACCCGCGCCGTCGGCCCAATCCCCAGGCCGGTGGTCGGCTCCTGTCCGCGATGGACGGGGCCGGAAGCCGTTTTCCAACGTTCCGAGAGGTTGTTCGTGTCGGCCAGCACATCCCGTACGCTCCCGCCGGAGATCGCCGAGTCCGTCTCTGTCATGGCGCTCATTGAGCGGGGAAAGGCTGAGGGGCAGATCGCCGGCGACGATGTGCGTCGGGCCTTCGAAGCTGACCAGATTCCGGCCACTCAGTGGAAGAACGTACTGCGCAGCCTCAACCAGATCCTCGAGGAAGAGGGTGTGACGCTGATGGTCAGTGCCGCGGAGCCCAACAAGCGCACCCGAAAGAGCGTCGCAGCGAAGAGTCCGGCCAAGCGCACCGCCACCAAGACGGTCGCGGCCAAGACGGTGACCACCAGGAAGGCCACCGCCACCGCCGCTCCGGCGGCGCCCGCCGCCGGCGCGTCCGTCGAGGAAGAGGCCGCCGCGAAGAAGGCCGCTGCCAAGAAGACGAGCGCCGCCAAGAAGACGACGGCCAAGAAGACGACGGCCGCCAAGAAGACGGCGGCCAAGAAGACCACCGCCGCCAAGAAGGACGACGTCGAGCTCATCGAGGACGAGGCGCTCGAGGAGGCCAAGGGCGCGGCGGAGGAGCCCGAGGGCGCCGAGAGCGCCGGCTTCGTGCTCTCCGACGAGGACGAGGACGACGCGCCCGCCCAGCAGGTCGCCGCGGCCGGCGCCACCGCCGACCCGGTGAAGGACTACCTCAAGCAGATCGGCAAGGTCCCCCTGCTCAACGCCGAGCAGGAGGTGGAGCTCGCCAAGCGCATCGAGGCGGGCCTCTTCGCCGAGGACAAGCTGGCGAACTCCGACAAGCTCGCCCCCAAGCTCAAGCGCGAGCTGGAGATCATCGCCGAGGACGGCCGCCGCGCCAAGAACCACCTCCTGGAGGCCAACCTCCGTCTGGTGGTCTCCCTGGCCAAGCGCTACACCGGCCGCGGCATGCTCTTCCTGGACCTCATCCAGGAGGGCAACCTCGGTCTGATCCGCGCGGTGGAGAAGTTCGACTACACCAAGGGCTACAAGTTCTCCACGTACGCCACCTGGTGGATCCGTCAGGCGATCACCCGCGCGATGGCCGACCAGGCCCGCACCATCCGTATCCCGGTGCACATGGTCGAGGTCATCAACAAGCTCGCGCGCGTGCAGCGCCAGATGCTCCAGGACCTGGGCCGCGAGCCCACCCCGGAGGAGCTGGCCAAGGAGCTCGACATGACCCCGGAGAAGGTCATCGAGGTCCAGAAGTACGGCCGCGAGCCCATCTCGCTGCACACCCCGCTGGGCGAGGACGGCGACAGCGAGTTCGGTGACCTCATCGAGGACTCCGAGGCTGTCGTCCCGGCCGACGCGGTCAGCTTCACGCTGCTCCAGGAGCAGTTGCACTCGGTCCTCGACACCCTGTCCGAGCGTGAGGCGGGCGTCGTCTCCATGCGCTTCGGTCTCACCGACGGTCAGCCGAAGACCCTCGACGAGATCGGCAAGGTCTACGGCGTCACGCGTGAGCGGATCCGTCAGATCGAGTCCAAGACCATGTCGAAGCTGCGCCACCCGTCGCGTTCGCAGGTGCTGCGCGACTACCTCGACTAGTCCGGGCGTATGACACCGAGGGCCCGGCCCCCCTGTGGGGGGCCGGGCCCTCGTGCTGCGCGTCGCGCCACTGTGCATGACTCTGGGTGTTCCGTGATCGCCTGAGAGTGAGGAGCATCCATGCGACGCCGTATTGCCCGTGCCCTGATCGGGCCGCTGGTCCTGGCGGCCGCCGGAGGCGCGATACCGCTGGCCGCGGCGGCGCCCGTCGCCGCCGACAGCATTGTCGTCGGCGGTTTCCCCGTCGATGTCTCGCAGAGCCCGTGGACCGTGGCGCTCTCCAGTCGTGCCCGGTTCGGAGGCACCCGTGCGGGGCAGTTCTGCGGGGGCGTGGCCATCGGCCGCACCGCGGTGCTCACGGCGGCCCACTGTCTGTCCAGTGAGGCCGTGGGCGCGCCACCGACGCCGGATCTGAAGGTGATCACGGGACGTACTGATCTGCTCTCCGATCAGGGCAAGGAGGTCTCCGTGCGCGGCACCTGGGTCAATCCGCGCTACGACTCCACCACCAATGCAGGTGACTTCGCCGTGCTCACTCTCGCCGAGCCCTTGCCGCAGAGTGCGGTCATCCCCATGGCGGGAGCGGGCGACCCGGCGTACTCGCCGGGCACGAGCGCCACGGTCTACGGATGGGGGGACACCGCGGGTACCGCCGCCTATGCCCACAGCCTGTATGCCGCTTCTCTCCACGTCCTGCCCGACGCCCAGTGCAAGAAGGCCTATCCGGGCAGCAGCGAGGGCAAATACCTGCCTCAGAGCATGCTGTGCGCGGGGGAGACCGCCGGGGGCCCGGACGCGTGCCAGGGGGACAGCGGGGGCCCGCTGGTCGCACAGGGCCGGCTGATCGGGCTTGTGTCGTGGGGCAGCGGTTGCGGGCGTGCCGGGAGCCCCGGCGTCTACACGCGTGTGTCCGAGGTGGTCCGGGCGCTGAGCCGGGCCGGTTCGAAGGCGCCCCACCTGTCGTCCGGCAAGTCCTGACCGGCGTCGCGGGTCACGAGGACGGGCGGTCGCTCCTGGGTGTCAGGAGCGACCGCCCGTTCGCCGGCCTGCGCCGGAGGCTCGTCGGGCGGGATGTCAGCGCTCTTCTTCGGAGGCGTTCGCCGGAACGGAGGTCAGGCGCTCGGTCTCGTCCTGTATCTCGGCGGCGATCTTCTTGAGTTCTGGCTCGAACTTGCGCCCGTGGTGGGCGCAGAAGAGCAGTTCTCCGCCGCTGAGCAAGACGACGCGCAGGTATGCCTGGGCGCCGCAGCGGTCGCAGCGATCAGCGGCCGTCAGTGGGCTCGCGGGGGTCAGAACAGTAGTCACGTCGCCTCTTCTCTAGCTCGACGAGCTGTCGTACCAGGGTCAACATCCAACCAGCCCCAAACGTTCCCGATCGTGGCTTTTCCTCGAAGATTCTTCTTCGGGGCGGTCGGCTGCTGCCGGTTTGGCGGCGAATGTGCCGTATTGCGTGTCTATGTGTCGTACGGGTTCGCGCTGTCGGTCATGGTCGGTCCTCCCCGGCCGGGTTGCCGGTTGTTTGATGAGGACGTGCCCGGAGCCTAAATGGTTCATGCCTCGAAGGGAACGTGATATGTGCTTCACTCGGCTGAAGGATCGAACGCGTATGCGACTCTCTACTAGTCTGTGTTTCTGACGAGGGTTGCGTTACAAGGGCTCTACCAGGCCTCGGTACTCTCTGAGCGGCTACCCGAGCCGTGCCCTTACCCATCAGGGCCCCATCTGAAATTCAGCGAGGAGCGAACCGCGTGACCGCCGAGACGTCCGTGCCGTCCACAGCGCTGCTGGCAGGAGCAGACCGCGACGGTTCCAACTACACCGCTCGGCACCTGCTCGTCCTCGAGGGACTCGAAGCCGTGCGCAAGCGCCCCGGCATGTACATCGGGTCGACCGACAGCCGCGGTCTGATGCACTGCCTGTGGGAGATCATCGACAACTCCGTCGACGAGGCCCTCGGCGGCTACTGCGACCACATCGAGGTCGTCCTGCACGACGACGGCTCGGTGGAGGTGCGGGACAACGGCCGCGGCATCCCGGTCGACGTCGAGCCCAAGACGGGCCTGTCCGGCGTCGAGGTCGTGATGACCAAGCTGCACGCGGGCGGCAAGTTCGGCGGCGGCTCCTATGCCGCCTCCGGCGGTCTGCACGGCGTCGGCGCCTCCGTGGTCAACGCCCTGTCCGCCCGGCTGGACGTGGAGGTGGACCGCGGCGGCCACAGTCACGCCATCAGCTTCCGGCGCGGTGTGCCCGGCGCGTTCACGGCGGGCGGACCCGACGCCAGGTTCGAGGCCGGGAGCGGGCTGCGCAAGGCCAGGAAGATCCCCAAGTCCCGCAGCGGCACCCGTGTGCGCTACTGGGCCGACCGCCAGATCTTCCTCAAGGACGCGAAGCTGTCCCTGGAGAACCTGCACCAGCGCGCCCGCCAGACGGCGTTCCTGGTGCCCGGACTGACCATCGTCGTCCGTGACGAGTACGGCCTCGGCGACGGCGGCAGCAAGGGTGAGGAGTCCTTCCGCTACGACGGCGGCATCAGCGAGTTCTGCGAGTACCTGGCGAGCGACAGGGCGGTCTGCGACGTCCTCCGCTTCACCGGGCACGGGACCTTCAAGGAGACGGTCCCGGTCCTCGACGACCACGGCCAGATGACGCCCACCGAGGTCACCCGCGAGCTCGGCGTCGACGTCGCCATGCGCTGGGGGACCGGCTACGACACGACGCTGCGGTCCTTCGTCAACATCATCGCCACCCCCAAGGGCGGCACGCACGTGGCCGGCTTCGAGCAGGCCGTCGCCAAGACCATGAACGAGGTGCTGCGCGCCAAGAAGATGCTGCGCGTCGCCGAGGACGACATCGTCAAGGACGACGCCCTGGAGGGCCTCACCGCGGTCGTCACGGTCCGCCTGGCCGAGCCCCAGTTCGAGGGCCAGACCAAGGAGGTCCTCGGCACCTCGGCGGCCCGCCGCATCGTGAACACCGTCATCACCAAGGAGCTCAAGGCGTTCCTGACCTCCACCAAGCGCGACGCCGCGCAACAGGCGCGCGTGGTGCTGGAGAAGGCCGTCGCCGCGGCCCGCACGCGGATCGCCGCCCGCCAGCACAAGGACGCGCAGCGCCGGAAGACGGCCCTGGAGTCCTCCTCGCTGCCGGCCAAGCTCGCCGACTGCCGCAGTGACGACGTCGACCGCAGCGAACTGTTCATCGTCGAGGGCGACTCCGCGCTCGGTACCGCGAAGCTGGCGCGGAACTCCGAGTTCCAGGCGCTGCTGCCGATCCGCGGCAAGATCCTCAACGTGCAGAAGTCGTCCGTCACGGACATGCTGAAGAACGCCGAGTGCGGCGCGATCATCCAGGTGATAGGAGCCGGTTCGGGCCGTACCTTCGACCTGGACACGGCTCGCTACGGCAAGATCATCATGATGACCGACGCCGACGTGGACGGCTCCCACATCCGGACCCTGCTGCTGACGCTGTTCCACCGTTACATGCGTCCCATGGTGGAGGCAGGCCGGGTGTTCGCCGCCGTGCCGCCGCTGCACCGCATCGAGCTGATCCAGCCGAAGAAGGGCCAGGACAAGTACGTCTACACCTACTCGGACCGCGAACTGCGCGACAAGCTGCTCGAGTTCGAGAGCAAGGGCGTGCGGTACAAGGACTCGATCCAGCGCTACAAGGGCCTCGGTGAGATGGACGCCGACCAGCTCGCTGAGACCACCATGGATCCGCGCCACCGCACCCTGCGCCGGATCAACCTCTCCGACCTGGAGGCCGCCGAGCAGGTCTTCGACCTCCTGATGGGCAACGACGTGGCACCCCGCAAGGAGTTCATCGCCAGCTCGGCCGCGACCCTGGACCGCTCGCGCATCGACGCCTAGGGCACCGGTCCCTTCCGGCGCGGGTCTTCCCTTCTGGGGGAGGCCCGCGCCGACTTGTCGGTGCCGGCGCGGCCACCGAAGGGGATGAGTCACCTGATGGGGTGAAGAGCGGGGAGAAGAGAAGTCAGGGAACTTCCGGTTCTGTCCATCCTTGGGCATGCAGTCAAGCAACGACCGCTTCCGTGCCGGCGGTGACGGTCCCGGGAACGGACCCGGGACCGACGGAGGCCACGACCCGGAGCCCGAGGACATCAGGTACCGCGACCCCTGGTACGACGCGCTGGCCTCCGGCTGGGGTGACGACAACGGCACGGGAGCTCCCACCACACGGCTACCGGCGGCTCGCCGGGAGGAGCGGACCGAGCCGGGCGCCGGTACGGCGGCCGAGGCGTACCTCGAGGTGCAGCGCAGCGCGGCGTTCCAGGAAGTGCGCAGCCGCTACCGGCGGTTCGTGATGCCGGCGGTCGCCCTCTTCCTCGTCTGGTACGTGAGCTACGTCGTGACCGCCACGACCGCGTCGGGGTTCATGGCGCGGCCGGTGGCCGGCGCGGTGAACGTGGGGATGCTGGCGGGCCTCGGGCAGTTCCTCAGCACCTTCCTGCTCGCCTGGGCCTACGCCCGGCACGCACGGCTGCGCAGGGACCGGGCGGCGCTCGAACTGCGCTGGGAAACCCAGGAGCTGACGCGCGGCGCGCGCGGTGGTGCGTCGTGACGGGCAACCACCAGACGCTGGCACTCGTGCTGTTCAGCGTGTTCGTGGCGGTCACCCTGGGGATCACCACCTGGGTGAGCCGCAACCGGCACGGATCGGCGGAGGAGTTCTACGCGGGCGGGCGGCTGTTCTCACCCATGGAGAACGGTTTTGCCGTCGCGGGCGACTACGCGTCGGCCGCCTCCTTCCTCGGAGTCCCCGGGCTGATCGCCCTGTTCGGCTACGACGGGGTGCTGTACGTGGTGGGCTTCCTCGTGGCCTGGCTGGTCGTGCTCTTCCTCGTCGCCGAACTGGTCCGCAACTGCGGGCGGTTCACGCTCGCGGACGTGGTCGCGGCGCGGATGAGCGAGCGGCCGGCGCGGATCGCGGCGGGAACCTCCTCGGTCACCGTGTCCGTTCTGTATCTGGTGGCGCAGATGGTGGGCGCGGGCAGCCTGGTGGCGCTGCTCCTGGGCCGGACCGGCGCAGGGGTGCAGGCCTGGACCGTCATCGGCGTCGGCGCGCTGATGGTGATCTACGTGTCGTTGGGAGGGATGCGGGCCACCACCTGGATCCAGATCGTCAAGGCGGTCCTGATGCTGGGCGGCACCGTCGTGCTGACCGTGCTCGTCCTGGTCAGGTTCCACGGCGACATCGACCGGCTGCTGCTCACCGCGGCCGAGCGCAGCGGCCACGGGGACGCCTTCCTGGTGCCCGGACTGAAGTACGGCGGGGACCTGACCGCGCGCCTGGACTTCATCAGTCTCGGACTGGCGCTGGTGCTCGGCACGGCGGGGCTGCCGCACATCCTGTCCCGTTTCTACACCGTGCCGACGGCGCGAGCCGCCCGGCGCTCGGTGATCTGGTCCATCGGGCTGATCGGCGGCTTCTACCTGATGGCGATCGTCCTCGGCTTCGGTGCGGCCGCGATCGTGGGACCGGACGCCCTGCGCGGGTCCAACGCGGCCGGGAACACGGCGGTCCCGCTGCTGGCTCTCGACCTCGGCGGCGGCGCCGACTCCACGGCGGGGACGGTCCTGTTCGCGGTGGTGGCCGCGATCGCCTTCGCCACGATCCTCGCGGTGGTCGCCGGGATCACGCTCGCCTCCTCGGCGTCGGTGGCCCACGACCTGTACGCGTCGCTGCGGCGCCGCGGTGCCCGGCAGCGCGGCGAGGTGGCCGTGGCGCGCGTCGCCGCGGTCGGTATCGGCGTGGTCGCGATCGCCCTCGGCCTGCTCGCCCGCAACCTCAACGTGGCCTTCCTGGTGGGCCTCGCGTTCGCCGTCGCCGCCTCGGCGAACCTGCCGGTACTGCTCTACTCCCTGTTCTGGCGCGGCTTCACGACCCGCGGCGCGGTGTGGGCCGTGTACGGCGGGCTGATTCCCGCGCTCGGGCTCGTCGTGCTCTCCCCGGTGGTCTCCGGCAGCCCCGATGCGCTGTTCCCGGGCGTCGACTTCCAGCTCTTCCCGCTGGAGAACCCCGGCATCGTCTCCGTCCCGCTGGGATTCCTCGCCGGCTGGCTGGGCACCGTCACCTCCACCGAGGCGCCGGACGAGGCCAAGCACGCCGAGACGGAGGTGCGGTCGCTGACGGGCGCGGGGGCCGTGTAGCGACGCACGGCGGCGTACTGCCGTGCGGCCCGGGGCCGGGCTAGGTCCTGTCGTCACATTCCCGTCGTCGCCCGAAGGGCGGCTCCGCGGCGTCTGGTGCGTGCTCTCGGCGTGCCGGGCGGAAGTCCTCGTACTGGACGTACTTGGGCTTTCGCCCGGTGTGGCGAGAGTGCGTGCCAGGCGTCGCTGGGCAGGCGGGAATGTGACGACAGGGCCTAGGGCGCCACCCAGGCGTAGCGGTGCTCCGGCCGCCCCGTGTCGCCGTACTTCAGGGACAGGCGCAGGCGTCCGGCCTGTTCCAGGTGGCGCAGGTAGCGCTGGGCGGTTGAGCGGCTCAGGCCGGTGCGGGCGGCCACCTCGTGGGCGGACAAGGGTTGGTCGGCGTGGTGCAGCACACCGCAGATGAGGTCCGTCGTCGGTTCCGAGTGGCCGCTGGGCAGCCCCGGGGACGGGGGCGCGGGCGCGGTGCGCAGGGCGCCGAAGATCCGGTCCACCTGCTCCTGCCCGGTGACGCCGTGTCCGCCGACGCGGTCGACGGTGCGGCGCAGGGCGGCGTAGGACTCCAGACGGGTCCGCAGCGCGGCGAAGGTGAACGGTTTGACCAGGTAGTGCAGCGCGCCCAGGCGCATCGCCTGCTGGACGGTCGCCACGTCCCCGGCTGCCGTGATCATGATGACGTCGGTGCCGATGCCCTGTTCCCGCATGCGGTGGACGAGTTCCAGACCCGTACGGTCGGGCAGGTAGTGATCGAGCAGGACCAGGGCGATGCCTCCGCGCTGCACGGTGGTCAGGGCCTGTGCGGCACTGTGCGCGCGGGCGGTGACCCGGAAGCCTGGAACCTTTCCCACGTACTTGGCGTTTATCTCAGCGACACGGTAGTCGTCGTCGACCACCAGGACGTCAATCATCGGGCCTCTTTCTCTCAAGGCCATAGGGGCTTTGAGCCGTTGTTCGGCTCCGTTGTTGTAGCGCGCGCAAAACGAGCACAACAGGTGCTTGCGAGCAAAAGAACGGGTTGCGCTCAGAAGACTGCTGCTGTGGCCGGGGCCACATCTACCGTCCCGGGTCATGAGCGCAGACACCAGCCCCGCCATCGAGTTGCGGGGCGCGAGCAAGACGTTCAGGACCCCGTCAGGGGGCCTGCACACAGCCGTGAGGGACCTCGACCTCACCGTGCGGCGCGGCGAGTTCGTGGCCGTGGTCGGCCCCACCGGCTGCGGCAAGTCGACCACCCTGACCCTGGTCAGCGGGCTGGAGGAGCCCACCGAGGGTGACGTGCTGGTGGCCGGCGAGCCGGTGAACGGCGTCGGCGGCAAGGTCGGCTTCGTCTTCCAGCAGGACGCCACCTTCCCCTGGCGCTCGGTGCTGTCCAACGTGATGGCCGGGCCGCGATTCCGCGGCGTGCCGAAGGCCGAGGCGAAGGAGAAGGCCCGCGCCTGGCTGGCCAGGGTCGGACTCGCCGCCTTCGAGGACCGCTACCCGCACCAGCTCTCCGGCGGCCAGCGCAAGCGTGTCGCCCTCGCCTCCACCTTCGTCAACGACCCCGAGATCCTGCTGATGGACGAGCCCTTCTCGGCGCTCGACGTGCAGACCCGGGCGCTGATGTCGGACGAGCTCCTGGAGCTGTGGGAGGGCACGGGCGCCTCGGTCGTCTTCGTCACCCACGACCTGGAGGAGGCCATCGCCCTGGCCGACAAGGTCGTCGTCATGACCGCCGGCCCCGCGACCGTGAAGCAGGTCTTCGACATCGGCCTGCCGCGGCCGCGCAAGGTCGAGCAGGTGCGCCTGCAGCCGGAGTTCATCGACATCTACCGCGAGATCTGGGAGTCGCTCGGCGAAGAGGTCCGCATCACCCGTGAAAGAGGTGCCGCCCATGTCGCCTGAGGTTCTCAGCACTCCGGTCGCCGAAACGGTCAAGACCCCGGACCGCGCGCACTCCAGGGCTCGCGCCGCCCGCAAACGCAAGGTGGCCGTCGGCTCCGCCCGCGCCCTGGTGCTGGTGGCCGTGCTCGGCCTGTGGGAGGCGCTCTCCCGGGCCCAGGTCATCGATCCGTTCAACTTCTCGATGCCCTCGAAGATCTGGGACCAGATCTGGACCTGGACCATGCACGGCACCGCGCAGGGCTCGCTGGGTGAGCAGATCTGGTACACGCTCTACGAGGCCCTGATCGGCTGGGTGTTCGGCGTGGTGGTCGGTGTGGTCCTCGGTATCGCGCTCGGCCGCATCACCTTCCTCGCCGATGTCCTCGGCCCCTACATCAAGGTGCTCAACTCCCTCCCGAGGATCGTCCTGGCCCCGATCTTCGTGATCTGGTTCGGGCTCGGACCGCTCTCCAAGATCGCCTCGGCCGTGGTGCTCGTGTTCTTCCCGGTGTTCTTCAACGCCTTCCAGGGCGCCCGGGAGGTCGACCGCAACCTGGTGGCCAACGCGAGGATCCTCGGCGCGAGCGACCGAAGGGTTACCTTCCAGGTGGTCATCCCGTCCGCGACCTCGTGGATCTTCACCAGCCTGCACGTCAGCTTCGGCTTCGCCCTCATCGGCGCCATCGTCGGCGAGTACATCGGCGCCACCAAGGGCATCGGCCTGCTTGTCGCGGCGTCCCAGGGCACCTTCAACGCGGCCGGTGTGTACGCCGCGATGGTCATCCTCGCCGCGGTCGCGCTCGTCGCCGAAGGACTGCTCACCTTCGCCGAGCGCCGCATCTTCCGCTGGAAGCCAGCGGGATCCGGGGACTGACGGCCCACAGCCGTACCGGCTCTGCTCCCAGCTTCTTCTTCTCCCCGTACCGCTCTCTCACAAGGACGTGAACCCTCATGCGCAAGACCGCCAGATTCGCGGCGTCGGCCGCCGCCGGCCTGCTCGCCCTGTCCTCCCTCACCGCCTGCGCGAACGACGCGGCAAGCTCCACCTCCGACTCGGGCAGGAGCAAGGGCAAGGGCGAGCACGTCAAGATCATGGTGGGCGGCCTGGACAAGGTCATCTACCTGCCCGCGATGCTCACCCAGCGCCTCGGCTACTTCGCCGACGAGGGCCTGGACGTCGAGCTGCTGAGCGAGCCCGCCGGCGTCCAGGCCGAGACCGCCCTCGTCTCCGGCCAGGTCCAGGGCGCCGTCGGCTTCTACGACCACACCCTGGACCTTCAGACCAAGGGCAAGTACGTCGAGTCCGTCGTGCAGTTCTCGCACGCGCCCGGCGAGGTGGAGGTCGTCTCCAACAAGGCGGAGGGCAAGATCACTTCGCCGAAGGACTTCAAGGGCAAGAAGCTCGGCGTCACCGGCCTCGGCTCCTCGACCGACTTCCTCACCAAGTACCTGGCGGTCAAGAACGGTGTGAAGATCAGCGAGTTCAGCCCGGTCGCCGTAGGTGCGGGGCCGACCTTCATCGCCGCGCTCGAGAAAGGCTCCATCGACGCCGGTATGACGACCGATCCGACCGTCGCGACGATCCTGGACAAGAAGGCGGGCAAGGTCCTCGTCGACATGCGGACGCCCGAGGGTTCGCAGGAGGCGCTCGGCGGCCCGTACCCGTCGTCCAGCCTGTACATGCAGACGGACTGGGTCAACAGCCACAAGGAGACCACCCAGAAGCTGGCCAACGCGTTCGTCAAGACGCTCAAGTGGATGTCCACCCACAGCGCCGACGAGATCGCCGCCAAGATGCCCGCCGACTACTCCCAGGGCAACCAGGCGCTCTACGCGGAGGCGATCAAGAGCACGCTGCCGATGTTCACCACCGACGGCGTCATGCCTCAGAACGGTCCGGAGACCGTGGAGACGGTGCTCAAGGCGTTCAACCCCAACATCCAGAACGCCGACGTGGACCTGAGCAAGACGTTCACCACCGAGTTCGTTGAGAAGGCCGCGGGCTGACATCCGTATGCAAGGGGGGCACGGCCTCTTCCCCTCCCCCCGAGCCGTGGCCTCAGTCGCGGGCCGCCCACACGTAACGGTGTTCCGGGCGGCCCGCGCCGCCGTACTTCAGCGTCAGCCGGGCCCGTCCGGTGCGCTCCAGGAACTTCAGGCAGCGCTGGGCGGTCTGCCGGCTCACCCCGGTCCGCTCGGCGACCTCCTGGGCCGACAGCGGCCCGTCGGCCCGTATCAGGGTCCGGCGGACGAGTTCGGTGGTGGCGGGGGAGTGCCCCTTGGGCAGCGCGGGTTCCGGCGCCGCCGACAGCGCCCCGAAGAGCCGGTCGACCGCGGCCTGTTCGGCCTCGCCGCCACCGTCCAGGACACGGCGCAGCGCCGCGTACGCCTCCAGCCTGGACCGCAGCCCGGCGAAGGTGAACGGCTTGATCAGGTACTGCAGCGCACCGTGCCGCATCGCCGCCTGCACGGTCGACACGTCCCGGGCCGCCGTCACCATGATCACGTCGGTCCGCAGGCCGCGACCGCGCATCTCCCGTACGACCGACAGGCCCGTGTCGTCGGGCAGGTAGTGGTCCATGAGGACCAGGTCGAGGCGCGGCAGCGTCTCGAGCCGGCGCAGTGCGTCGGCCGCGCTGTGCGCCTCACCGGCGACGTGGAAGCCCGGCACCTTCTCCACATACGCGGCGTTGACCTGCGCGACCCGGAGGTCGTCGTCCACGATCAGGACTTCGATCACCGCTCCCCCTCGTCCTCTCCGGTCCCGGCGGCGGTCCCGGCGGCGGGACCGAGGGCGGGTTCCAGCGCCGGCTCCGGTTCGGTGAGCGCCTCGGGCAGTACGACCGTGAACTCCGCGCCGCCGCCGTGCGCCTCGCCCACCGCGACGGTTCCGCCCTGCCGCTCGGCGAGCCTGCGCACCAGGGACAGACCGATACCGCGCCTGCCGTGCGCAGGCGGCTGCTTGGTGGACCACCCCTCCGTGAAGATCAGGTCGCGCCGGCCCGCCGGGACCCCGGGCCCGGTGTCGCGTACCCGGAGGACGGCGGTACGTGCCTCCGCGCGCAGTTCGACCTCCACGCGCGCGTGGGGGGTCGCAGCGACGGCGTCGAGCGCGTTGTCGACCAGGTTGCCGACGATCGTCACCAGCCCCCTGGGGTCGACGACCCGGTCCGGCAGGTGCGTGCGGTCCGACAGCCACAGCGCGACCCCGCGCTCGGCCGCGACGGTCGCCTTGCCGACCAGCAGGGCGGCGAGCAGCGGGTCCTGGATCTTCTCGGTGACCTGCTCGGCGGTGGCCCGGTGGTCGCCGACCACCTCTCCGACGAACTCCACGGCGTCGTCGTACATCTCCAGCTCCAGCAGCCCGAGCAGCGTGTGCATGCGGTTGGCGTGCTCGTGGTCCTGGGCGCGCAGGGCGTCGATCAGGCCGCGTGTCGAGTCCAGTTCCCGGCCCAGCTCCTCCAGTTCGGTGCGGTCGCGCAGGGTGGCGACGGCACCCCCGTCGTCGGTCGGCATCCGGTTGGCGACCAGGACACGCTGCCCGCGCACGGTGAGCAGGTCCGTGCCCGTCACCCGCCCGGCCAGGACGTCGGTCGTACGGCCCTCCCCGAGCGCCTCGTCGAGCGACCGGCCGACCGCCTCGTCGCCGAGGCCGAGCAGCCGCTGTGCCTCGTCGTTGAGCAGCCGGATCCGCCCGGCGCGGTCCAGGGCCACGACCCCCTCCCGGATGCCGTGCAGCATGGCCTCGCGCTCGGCGAGCAGGGCCGCGATGTCCGAGAAGGCCAGGTCCCTCGTCTGCCGCTGGACCCGCCGGGAGATCAGCCACGCGGCCAGCGCGCCCGCGGCCAGGGCGCCGCCGGCGTAGGCGAACAGACCCGGGATGGCGTCGATGAGCTTGGCCCGCACGCTGTCGTAGGCGATGCCGACCGACACCGCCCCCACGATGCGGTGGTCGGCGTTGTACAGAGGCACCTTGCCGCGCGCCGAGCGCCCCAGCGTGCCGGTGTCGATCTCCATGACCTTCCGGCCGGCCAGGGCCGTCTTGGGAGACGTCGACACGTGCTGGCCGACCTCCTCCGGATCCGTGTGCGACCAGCGCGTGCCCCGCTTGTCCATCACCACGACGTACTCGGCGCCGGTCGCCTTCCGGATCCGCTCCGCCTCCCGCTGCACGGGACCGTCGACGCTCGGGGCGGTGTGCTGGAGGTCCCGTGCGATCTGCCGGTTCTCGGCGGTGGTCTCGGCGATGGCGAGCGCCCGGCGCATCGCCTGCTCGTCCAGTTGGTGGCCCAGCGGCGCGAGGAACAGGCCGGTCGCGAGCACGGCGACTCCCGCGGCGATCGCCAGCTGCATCAACAACACCTGCGAGAAGACGCGTCGCGGCAGGCCCAGCCGCCGGCGGCGCGCGGGAGGAGAGACGCTCATGACCATGACAGTACGTCGGGGCGCGGGTGCTGCTCCCGCGGTGTGGCGCGGATCTCCCGCCGTGCGCCTCAGTGGCCGGCTCCGGGACGGTGAGCCGTCGGCCCCCGGACGGTGAGCCGTCGGCCCCCGGACGGTGAGCCGTCGGCCCCCGGACGGTCAGCCGTCAGCCGTCAGCCGTCAGCCGTCAGCCGTCAGCCGTCAGCCGTCAGCCGTCAGCCGGCGAGTCGATCGGTCGCCAGTTCGCGGACGGCGACCACCTCCATGCGCGTCGGCCCGCCCAGCAGCGACGCACCGCAGCTCTCCGGGTGGGGCGGCAGAGCGGCCCCCTGGTTCACGGTCACGTGCCAGCGGCGTTCGTCGGCATGGGCGACGGTGACCTCCCAGCACGGCGCCGGGCCGTCGGTGGGCACGTCGTCGGTGCGCACGACGCTCAGCGCGTCCGCCCGGTACTCGCCCGCCGTCTCCCTCACCGCCAGTTCCGCGGCCTGTCCCGGCCGTTCCCAGGCCGTGCGGCCCCGGCAGCCGTCGAGGACCACCCGGCCCTCGCCCACACCGTGCAGGACCTCCTTGACGGCGTGGGCCTCGGCCCGGCCGTAGGCGTATCCGAACGGCAGCACGAGCAGCGTCGGCGAGAAGCGGTGGCCGCCCAGGTGCGTGACCTCCCAGACGCCCTGAACCCCGGAGGCGGCGAGTTCGGCCGCGAGGGGGCGGCCGAGCAGGGCGCAGCACTGGTCCCGCTTGCCGTTGGTGCACACCAGCGCGAGTGGATCGCCGGTGTGGGGCCCGCCCTGGAGCGCGGCGTCGAAGGTGTGGTGGTCACCCCTGCCCAGGGCGGCGAAGTCGAGATCCAGCAGGTGCTCCGGGTCGGCGGTCATGGCGCTGCGCAGCCATACGTTTCCCGGGACAGTGTGTGCCGCGTACACATGCCGTACGGACTGGGTGCGGCTGTCGGCGTGCCGCCCCGGACGGCGGATGAGCGCGATCCGGACGCCGGTGCCCCGCGCCGCGCGCTCCAGCGCACGTCCGAGCGCGGGGTCCAGGTGGCTCGAAGTGAGTGCCTTGGCACCCCAGGGACCGGGCTGTTCAAGGAGCAGCCATGTCGTCGCCGTGGCCGCGGTGGCGGCCATCGGCTCGTCGAGCTGCCGGGAGGCGGTCGAGCACGTACTCACACAGGTGAGCCTAACCTGACTCGCGCCGAATCCACTTCAAGCCGCCGGAGTGATCTCCTCCGGAAGTCGCCGCAACGGCGGTTCCGGCAGCCGTGATGCGCACGGCTCGTATCCTTGGTCGGCATTCCATCCTCGTACGTGCGCCGGGTCCTGAGCCGGTGCACGCGTCGGCATGAGAGAGGTCGCACGGTGAGTCAGCCGAGCCGGAACCCGAGTCCGATTCGCAGCGCGGCGCAGATCCCGGTCGTGGTGCTTGCCGGATTCCTCGGCTCGGGGAAGACCACGCTCCTCAACCATCTGCTGCACCGCGGCGGCGGCAGCCGCATCGGCGCGATCGTCAACGACTTCGGGGCCGTCGAGATCGACGCCATGGCGGTCGCGGGAGCCCTCGGGGACTCCACCGTCTCCCTCGGCAACGGGTGCCTGTGCTGCGCGGTCGACGCCAGTGAACTCGACGTGTACCTCGACCGGTTGACGAGCCCGGCCGCCGGTATCGACGTCGTCGTCATCGAGGCCAGCGGACTCGCCGAGCCCCAGGAACTCGTCCGCATGGTGCTGGCGAGCGAGAACCCCAGGGTCGTCTACGGCGGGCTCGTCGAGGTCGTCGACGCCGCCGAGTTCGGCGACACCCGCGTGAGGCATCCCGAGATCGACCGGCATCTGGCGCTCGCCGACCTCGTCGTGGTCAACAAGACCGACCGGGCCGCCGACGGCGAGAAGGTGCTCGGACTCGTACGGTCCCTGGTCGACGGGGCCGCCGTCGTCCCGGCCTCGTACGGCAGGGTGGACCCCGAGTTCCTCTTCGACTGCCGGCCGAGCGAGGAGCGGGTCGGGCAGCTCTCCTTCGACGACCTGCACATGCCCGACGCGGAGGACGCCCACGACCACCACGCCGGGCATCTGCACGCCGGCTACGACAGCCTCTCCTTCGTCTCCGACGTGCCGCTCGACCCCCGCCGGCTGATGCGGTTCCTGGACAGCCGCCCCGACGGGCTCTACCGGATCAAGGGATACGTCGGCTTCGGCCCGTACGATGCGCGCAACCGCTACGCCGTGCACGCCGTCGGGCGCTTCCTGCGCTTCTACCCCGAGCCCTGGCCGGACGGCGAGCCCCGCCTCACCCAGCTCGTACTCATCGGTTCCGGCATCGACGCGGACGCCCTCGCCAAGGAACTGGAGGCGTGCAAGCAGGACGCCCCGCACGCCGACGAGCACGGCATGTGGGGCGTCCTGCGCTACGTACGGGACCCCGAGGGGCACGACCCCGAGAACCCGGGCCTCCCGGGCCCGGATCCTGCGGACCTGAGCCTGGCGGACCCGGGACCGGACCCCACGGAACTGTCGGCCTAGACGGGCCCGGCGACCACCGCCACCGTCTTCGGCAGCGACACGCCCGAGCCGTCGCGGCGCGGGTCGACCTCCGGGAGTTCGGCCGGGCTGCCGTTCTTCTGGGCGGCCAGGACCGGGGTGGGACCCGCCCAGGCGAAGGCCAGGCAGTCCTCGCCCTTCAGGAACCGCTGGCAGCGCACGCCGCCGGTGGCGCGGCCCTTGCGCGGGTACTGGTCGAACGGCGTGACCTTGCCCGTCGTCTGCACGGAGTCGTCCAGCGTGCCGCGCGAGCCGGCCACGGTGAAGACGATCGCGTCCGCGGCCGGATCGACGGCCGTGAACGAGATGACCTTGGCGCCCTCGGTGAGCTTGACGCCGGCCATGCCGCCGGCCGCGCGGCCCTGCGGGCGGACCTGGGAGGCCTGGTAGCGCAGGAGCTGGGCGTCGTCCGTGATGAAGACCAGGTCCTCCTCACCGGTGCGCAGCTCGACCGCGCCCACGATCCGGTCACCCTCCTTGAGCGTGATGACCTCCAACTCCTCCTTGTTGGAGGGGTAGTCGGGGACGACCCGCTTGACGACACCCTGTTCGGTGCCGAGCGCCAGGCCCGGCGACGACTCGTCCAGCGTGGTCAGGCAGACCACGGTCTCGTCGTCCTCCAGGGTGACGAACTCCGCCAGCGGCGCGCCGCCGGCGAGGTTCGGCGCCGACGTCGTCTCCGGCAACTGCGGCAGGTCGACGACGTTCACGCGGAGCAGGCGGCCTCCCGACGTCACCACGCCCACCTCGCCCCGGGCGGTCGCCGGGACCGCCGAGACGATCACGTCGTGCTTCTGCCGCTTGCCGTCCCCGCGCGCGAACGGGTCGCCGTTCGCCGTGCGGGCCATCAGGCCGGTCGAGGACAGCAGGACGCGGCACGGGTCGTCCGCCACCTGCAACGGCACCACGGCGGCCGGGGAGCCGCTCGCCTCCAGCAGCATCGTGCGCCGCGGGGTGCCGAACTTCTTGGCGACCGCGGCCAGTTCGGCCGAGACCAGCTTGCGCAGCTCCGCGTCGGACTCCAGGATCCGGGTCAGTTCCTCGATCTCCGCGACGAGCTTGTCCTTCTCCGCCTCCAGCTCGATGCGGTCGTACTTGGTCAGACGGCGCAGCGGGGTGTCCAGGATGTACTGGGTCTGGACCTCGCTCAGCGAGAAGCGCCGCATCAGGCGCTCCTTGGCCTGCGCGGAGTTCTCGCTGGAGCGGATCAGACGGATGACCTCGTCGATGTCCACCAGCGCGGTGAGCAGGCCCTCCACCAGGTGCAGCCGGTCGCGCCGCTTGCGCCGGCGGTACTCGCTGCGGCGCCGTACGACCTCGAAGCGGTGGTCGAGGTAGACCTCCAGCAGCTCCTTCAGGCCGAGCGTGAGCGGCTGGCCGTCGACCAGGGCGACGTTGTTGATGCCGAAGGACTCCTCCATCGGCGTCAGCTTGTAGAGCTGCTCCAGGACGGCCTCCGGCACGAAGCCGTTCTTGATCTCGATGACCAGGCGCAGTCCGTGCTCGCGGTCGGTGAGGTCCTTGACGTCGGCGATCCCCTGGACCTTCTTCGAACCGACCAGGTCCTTGATCTTGGCGATCACCTTCTCCGGGCCCACGGAGAAGGGCAGCTCGGTGACGACCAGCCCCTTGCGGCGCGCCGTGACGGTCTCCACCGAGACCGTCGCGCGGATCTTGAAGGTGCCGCGGCCGGTCTCGTAGGCGTCCCTGATCCCGGACAGGCCGACGATCCGGCCGCCGGTGGGCAGGTCCGGGCCCGGGACGTGCCGCATCAGGGCGTCCAGGTCGGCGTTGGGGTGGCGGATCAGGTGGCGGGCGGCCGCGATGACCTCGTTGAGGTTGTGCGGGGGCATGTTCGTGGCCATGCCGACGGCGATGCCCGAGGAGCCGTTCACCAGCAGGTTCGGGAAGGCGGCCGGCAGGGCCACCGGCTCCTGCTCCTGGCCGTCGTAGTTGGGGGCGAAGTCGACGGTGTCCTCGTCGATGGACTCCGTCATCAGACCCGTGGCCTCGGCCATCCGGCACTCGGTGTACCGCATGGCGGCCGGCGGGTCGTCGTTGCCCAGGGAGCCGAAGTTGCCGTGGCCGTCGACGAGCGGGACACGCATCGAGAAGGGCTGGGTCAGGCGCACCAGGGCGTCGTAGATCGACGCGTCGCCGTGCGGGTGCAGCTTGCCCATGACCTCGCCGACGACGCGCGCGCACTTCACGTAGCCGCGGTCGGGGCGGATCCCCATCTCGTTCATCTGGTAGACGATGCGGCGGTGCACCGGCTTGAGTCCGTCCCGGGCGTCCGGCAGGGCGCGGGAGTAGATGACCGAGTACGCGTACTCGAGGAAGGAGCCCTGCATCTCGTCGACGACGTCGATGTCGAGGATCCTCTCCTCGTACGCGTCGTCGGGCGGCGGGGTCTTCGTGCTGCGGCGGGCCATCGCTGCCGGCTCCTTGCTGAAGCGTGACGGGATCTGACGCGGACCATTGTGGACCGCGCGACCGACAACGCGGACCACGCCCCGTCCCCACAGGGCCGTTCCGTGATCCAGTCCCGCCTCCGGGGCGCCTCCCGCCGTCGGCTGCCGCGGCCTTGTCCGTCCCGTGGCCCTTGAGGGCGGTGGTGCCTCTGTGACGCGTGCGAAGCCCCTTCGCGTCCCGTCCCGCCCTGCCGCCGTGGCGCCCGGCTTTCCGTCTCGCTCTCGGCGTACGGGTCGTGGGAACTTCGCCAGGGGTCCGCACGCTTGCATACAGTGGCAGGACCGGCAGGAAAAGGGCGGTTCGCAGACCGCCACCGCGATCGAAGGGACGTACATGCCCATGGGTCACACGGCCGCAGCCGAGGCAGACTCCGGCGGCCTGACAGCGACCGAGCACCGCCTGGCCAACGGCCTGCGCGTGGTGCTCTCCGAGGACCACCTGACCCCGGTCGCGGCGGTGTGCCTCTGGTACGACGTCGGCTCGCGCCACGAGGTCAAGGGACGTACCGGCCTGGCTCACCTTTTCGAGCACCTGATGTTCCAGGGCTCCGCCCAGGTCAAGGGCAACGGCCACTTCGAGCTGGTGCAGGGCGCGGGCGGCTCCCTCAATGGCACCACCAGCTTCGAGCGCACCAACTACTTCGAGACCATGCCCGCCCACCAGCTGGAGCTCGCCCTCTGGCTGGAGGCCGACCGCATGGGCTCCCTGCTCGCGGCGCTGGACGACGAGTCCATGGAGAACCAGCGCGACGTCGTCAAGAACGAGCGCCGCCAGCGCTACGACAACGTCCCCTACGGCACCGCCTTCGAGCGGCTGACCGCCCTCGCCTACCCGGAGGGCCACCCGTACCACCACACGCCGATCGGGTCGATGGCGGACCTGGACGCGGCCACCCTGGAGGACGCGCGCGCGTTCTTCCGCACGTACTACGCGCCCAACAACGCCGTCCTGTCGGTCGTCGGTGACATCGACCCGCAGCAGACGCTCGCCTGGATCGAGAAGTACTTCGGCTCCATCACGTCCCACGACGGCAAGCCCGAGCCCCGCGACGGCTCCCTGCCCGAGGTCATCGGCGAGCAGCTGCGCGAGGTCGTCGAGGAGGAGGTCCCGGCCCGTGCCCTGATGGCCGCCTACCGGCTCCCGCACGACGGCACGCGCGCGTGCGACGCGGCCGACCTGGCGCTCACCATCCTCGGCGGCGGCGAGTCCTCCCGGCTCTACAACCGCCTGGTGCGCCGCGACCGTACGGCCGTCGCGGCCGGCTTCGGACTGCTGCGGCTGGCCGGCGCGCCCTCCTTGGGCTGGCTGGACGTGAAGACCTCCGGCGACGTCGAGGTCCCCGTCATCGAGTCGGCCATCGACGAGGAGCTCGCCCGGTTCGCCGAACAGGGCCCCACGGCCGAGGAGATGGAGCGCGCCCAGGCCCAACTGGAGCGCGAGTGGCTGGACCGCCTCGGCACGGTCGCCGGCCGCGCCGACGAACTGTGCCGCTACGCCGTCCTGTTCGGCGACCCGCAGCTCGCCCTGACCGCCGTCAAGCGGGTCCTGGAGGTGACGCCCGAGGAGGTCCAGGAGGCCGCCAAGTCCCGCCTGCGCCCCGACAACCGCGCGGTGCTCGTCTACGAGCCGACCGCCGCCGACGCGCAGGACGACGCCCAGGGCGCGGACGCCGCGGCCACCGACGAGACCGAGGAGGCGGCGAAGTGACCGAGCTCGCCACGATGGAGTTCCACCCCCAGCCCCGGGCCGGCGCGGCCAAGCCGTGGGCGTTCCCCGCGCCCGAGCGCGGGACGCTGGACAACGGCCTGACGGTGCTGCGCTGTCACCGCCCCGGCCAGCAGGTCGTCGCCGTCGAGGTGCTGCTGGACGCGCCCCTGGACGCGGAGCCGGCCGACCTGGACGGCGTCGCCACGATCATGGCGCGGGCCTTCTCCGAGGGCACCGACAAGCACTCCGCCGAGGAGTTCGCCGCCGAGCTGGAGCGCGCGGGCGCCACCCTCGACTCGCACGCCGACCACCCCGGCGTACGGCTGAGCCTGGAGGTCCCGGCCTCCCGCCTGGCCAAGGGGCTCGGCCTGCTGTCCGACGCCCTCAGGGCGCCCGCGTTCGCCGAATCCGAGGTCGAGCGCCTGGTGCGCAACCGGCTCGACGAGATCCCGCACGAGCTGGCCAACCCGGCCCGCCGCGCCGCCAAGGAACTGTCCAAGGAGCTCTTCCCGGCCGGCTCGCGCATGTCGCGTCCGCGCCAGGGCACCGAGGACACGGTCGGCGCGATCGACTCGGCGGCCGTCCGCTCCTTCTACGACCGGCACGTGCGTCCGGCCACGGCCACCGCCGTGGTCGTCGGCGACCTCACCGGCGTCGACCTCGACGAGCTGCTGGGCCGGACCCTGGGCGCCTGGACCGGCTCGCCCGCCAAGCCGCGGCCCGTGCCGCCGGTGACCGCCGACGACACCGGCCGCGTGGTCATCGTGGACCGGCCCGGCGCCGTGCAGACGCAGCTGCTCATCGGCCGGATCGGCCCGGACCGGCACGACCGCGTGTGGCCCGCCCAGGTGCTCGGCACCTACTGCCTCGGCGGCACCCTCACCTCCCGCCTGGACCGCGTCCTGCGCGAGGAGAAGGGCTACACCTACGGGGTGCGGGCGTTCGGCCAGGTGCTGCGCTCGGCCCCCGACGGGTCGGGCGCCGCGATGCTCGCCATCAGCGGCTCGGTCGACACCCCGAACACCGGCCCGGCCCTGGACGACCTGTTCACGGTGCTGCGCAAGCTCGCCGCCGAGGGCCTCACCGACGCCGAGCGGGACGTCGCCGTGCAGAACCTCGTCGGCGTGGCGCCGCTGAAGTACGAGACGGCCGCCGCCGTGGCCGGCACGCTCGCCGACCAGGTCGAGCAGCACCTGCCCGACGACTACCAGGCGACGCTCTATCAGCAGCTCGCCGCGACCGGCACGGTGGAGGCGACCGCGGCCGTCGTCAACGCCTTCCCGGTGGACCGGCTGGTGACGGTCCTCGTCGGTGACGCGGCGCAGATCAAGGAGCCCGTCGAGGCCCTGGGCGCCGGCCGGGTCATCGTCGTCGCGGCCGAGTAGAGGTACCCCCTCGCCGCCGTTCGCCGCCGCACGCGCGGCGAACGGCACACGCGCGCGTGGGGCCTTGGTGCCCGAAGCGTCACCAGGGCCCCACGATGTCCGAATTGAGGGGGAGGTTGCCTGTCTGCCCTGTGGTATGCGCTACAAAACATCTGATCCGTTTGGGAATTGAAAGCGGCCCCGTTTAGCGTCGGTCCGGCTGTTCGTCGGGCAGTGCGCCGCGTCCGCGGCACCGGACAGCCATCGCCGAGTCCCCGTACGGCGCGAGCCAGGGGAGCCGGGGACCCGCCGTCCCTGGGGTGAATCGGACACCCGCGCACGCCGCGAGGGGGCCGTAGGAGACCTTCCTGCTCCGAACCCGTCAGCTAACCCGGTAGGCGAGAGGGAAGGAAAGGACCCACGTCTCCATGGCGTTCACCCGCGCCGCCGGGAAACACCGCCGGCCGAGCCGGATGCACCGCACCACCGCCCGCGCGGCGGGCGTCGCGGCCCTGGCCACCACCGGCGTCATCGGCACCCTCGCCGCCCCGGCCCTCGCCGCGGAGGACCCCGCCCCCGAGGACACCGGCCTCACCCCGGTCGTCACCATCGGCGACAGCGTCGCCGAGAAGATCGACGCCCAGGCCCTCGCCCAGCACAGGGCCGCCGCGCGCAAGCAGGCCGAGGAGGCCGCGCGCAAGAAGGCCGCGGAGCGGGCCGCGAAGGAGCGCGAGGTCAAGGCGCGCGCCGCCCGCGAGGCCGAGCGCAAGCGTCTCAACGCCTTCGTGACGCCGATCCTCGACTCCTACGTATCGACCGGCTACCGCACCGGCGGCTCCCTGTGGTCCTCCGGCACCCACACCGGCATCGACTTCCACGCCGCGAGCGGCACCACCGTCCGCGCGGTCGGCATCGGCACCGTCGTCGAGACCGGCTGGGGCGGGGCGTACGGCAACCAGGTCGTGATCAGGATGGCCGACGGCATGTACACCCAGTACGGGCACCTGTCGTCCATCGGGGTCTCGGTGGGCCAGCAGGTCGTCCCGGGCCAGCAGATCGGCCTGTCCGGCGCGACCGGCAACGTCACCGGACCGCACCTGCACTTCGAGGCCCGTACGTCCCCGGACTACGGCTCCGACATCGACCCCGTGGGCTACCTCCGCCGGCACGGCCTCAACATCTGACCTCCCGCGCCGGCACACCGCCCGGCGCGTCACGCGACACCCCCGAAGCCCCGGCTCCCGAGCCGGGGCTTCCTGTGTTCCCTTCCGGTGTTCCGGGGGCCCGCCGGGCACGCCGAAGCCGTGCCACCCCGTCCGGGCGGCACGGCTTCGGCGCAGGAGCGGTCCTGCCGGTCAGACGGTCTCGGGAAGCTCCCCGAGCCCCTCGGCGACCAGCTTGGCCAGCCGGTCCAGCGCGGCGTCCGCGCCATCGGCGTCGGAGGCCAGGACGACCTCCTCGCCGCCCTCGGCGCCGAGGCCGAGCACGGCCAGCATGGAGGCCGCGTTGACGGGCGTCCCGTCGGCCTTGGCGATCGTCACGGGGATGCCTGAGGCCGTGGCGGCCCGGACGAAGATGGAGGCGGGGCGGGCGTGGAGGCCCTCGGCCCAGCCGACGTTGACGCGGCGCTCAGCCATGTGTTGCTGCCCTTCGGGTGATCAGGGTTGTCTAGACCAGTTTTCCACACGTGGAGCGAGCCCGGAGCGGGGGTGTGCGCCGCCCCGGGCGGCGTCGGACCGCGGCCTCGGTCCGACGTGTGTCCTCCACAGACTGCCTCGCGCCGCTGTCGGACGCGAGCCGTACGCTGGGCCCCATGCAGACCTCGCCGGACCGGCACGAGTACCCCGCCCACTGGGAGGCCGACGTGGTGCTGCGCGACGGCGGCACCGCACGGATCCGCCCCATCACCGCCGATGACGCCGGCCGTCTGGTCAGCTTCTACGAACAGGTGTCGGACGAGTCCAAGTATTACCGCTTCTTCGCGCCCTACCCGCGCCTGTCCGCGAAGGACGTCCACCGCTTCACGCACCACGACTTCGTGGACCGGGTGGGACTCGCGGCCACGGTCGGCGGCGAGTTCATCGCCACCGTACGCTACGACCGCATCGGCGCGGACGGCCTACCCGCCTCGGCGCCCTGCGACGAGGCCGAGGTCGCCTTCCTGGTGCAGGACGCCCACCAGGGACGCGGGGTCGCCTCCGCGCTTCTGGAGCACATCGCGGCCGTCGCCCGCGAGCGCGGCATCCGGCGCTTCACCGCCGAGGTGCTTCCGGCCAACACCAAGATGATCAAGGTGTTCACGGACGCCGGGTACGTCCAGAAGCGCAGCTTCGAGGACGGCGTCGTACACCTGGAGTTCGACATCGAGCCGACCGACCGCTCGCTGGCCGTGCAGCGCGCACGGGAGCAGCGGGCCGAGGGGCGGTCGGTACGGCGGCTCCTGATGCCCGGCTCGGTCGCCGTCATCGGCGTGGGCCGCACGCGCGGCGGCGTGGGCCGCAGCATCCTCGACAACATCCGCGACGCCGGGTTCACGGGCCGGCTCCACGCCGTGAACCGGGCCTTCGGCGAGGACTGCCGGGAGATCGACGGGGTGCCCGCCCACCGCTCGGTGCGGGACATCGACGGGCCCGTGGACCTCGCCGTCGTCGCCGTGCCGGCCGAGCGCGTCCCGGACGCCGTCACCGAGTGCGGCGAGCACGGGGTGCAGGGGCTCGTCGTGATCTCCGCGGGCTACGCGGAGAGCGGTCCCGAGGGACGCGAGCGGCAGCGCGCCCTCGTGCGGCAGGCGCGCACGTACGGCATGCGGATCATCGGGCCCAACACCTTCGGGATCATCAACACCTCGCCGGACGTCCGGCTGAACGCCTCCCTCGCCCCCGAGCTGCCCCGGCCGGGCCGTATCGGGCTGTTCGCCCAGTCCGGGGCCATCGGCATCGCGCTGCTGTCCCGGCTGCACCGGCGCGGCGGCGGGGTCACCGGGGTCACGGGCGTGTCGACCTTCGTGTCGGCCGGCAACAGGGCGGACGTCTCCGGCAACGACGTCATGCAGTTCTGGTACGACGACCCCGACACCGACGTCGCCCTGATGTACCTGGAGTCCATCGGCAACCCGCGCAAGTTCACCCGCCTGGCCCGGCGTACGGCGGCGGTGAAGCCGCTGGTCGTGGTGCAGGGCGCGGGCTCCGCCCCGCAGGGGCACGCGGTACGGGCGACGCGGCTGCCGCACGCGACGGTGTCCGCGCTGCTGCGGCAGGCCGGCGTGATCCGGGTCGACACCATCACCGAACTGGTCGACACCGGCCTGCTGCTCGCCCGGCAGCCGCTGCCGCCGGGCCCGCGGGTGGCGATCCTCGGCAACTCCGAGTCGCTGGGAGTGCTGACCTACGACCGCTGCCTCGCGGAGGGGCTGCGCCCCCAGCCGCCGCGGGACCTGACTACGGCGGCGTCGGCGGAGGACTTCCGGGTCGCGCTGTCCCGGGCGCTCGCCGACGAGACCGCCGACGCGGTGGTCGTCACCCTGATACCGGCGCTGGGGGAGGGGGCCGCCGAGGACTCGGCCCTGGCCGAGGCGCTGCGCTCGGCCGCGCAGGAGGTCCCCGGCAAGCCGGTCCTCGTCGTGCACGTCGAGTTCGGCGGCCTGGCGGAAGCCCTCTCCGCCGCCACCAGCACGGCCCCGGCACCCGGCCCGGGCCCCCACCCGGGAGCGACCCCCCTCCTGCCACCTCCCACGACACCCCGGCCTGCCTCGGCATCCCCGGCGGGTCCGGGGCACCAGGCGGGCCGGGCATCGCTGGCAGACCCGAACCCCGAGACCGGCACAGGTCCAAAGGCATGCACGTCAGGACCTCGGCGAGGTCCGGGCGAGGCTTCCGCCACGGGCTCGCAGCTCCGCCCCGGCTCCCGGTGGCCGTCCCCTGCCGTGCCCGACAGGGCCGCGGCCGGGGGCGCAGGTCCCGCGGGTATGACGGCGGGCGGTGCCGGGCCCGAGCCGGCCCCCACCGGGCCGCGGCTGATCACCGCCTATCCCGCTGCCGAGCGTGCCGTGCGGGCCCTTGCCGAGGCGGTCCGGTACGGCCAGTGGCGGCGGGAGGCCGTGGAGCCGGGGAAGGTGCCGGAGTACGAGGACATCGACGAGAAGGGCGCCGCCGCCTTCATCGGCGGACTGCTCGAGCGCGGGCAGGGCCTCACGCTCGGTACGGAGGAGACCTGCGAGCTGCTCGGCCGGTACGGCATCCACGTGCGCCGGGCCCTGCCCGCGCCCACTCCCGACGCCGCCGCGGAGGCCGCCCGCGCCCTCGGCTACCCCGTCGCCCTGAAGGCCACCGCCCCGCACCTGCGGCACCGCGCCGACCTGGGCGGCGTACGCCTCGACCTCACCGATGAGGATCAACTCCGCCGGGCCTACACCGAGTTGACCGACCTCTTCGGCAAGCCCGAGGAGCTGCGGCCGGTGGCGCAGGCAATGGCACCCCGAGGGGTCGACACCGTCGTGCGCGCGGTCATCGACCCGGCGGCCGGCGCGGTGCTCTCCTTCGGGCTCGCCGGGGTCGCCTCCCAGCTGCTCGGCGACATGGCGCACCGGCTGATCCCGGTCACCGACCGCGAGGCCACCTCCCTGATCCGTTCCATCCGCACGGCACCCCTGCTCTTCGGCTGGCGTGGCTCGGCCCCGGTCGACACCCCCGCGTTGCAGGAGCTGCTGCTGCGTGTGTCACGGCTGGTCCACGACCACCCGGAGGTCGTCGCCGTCACCCTGGAGCCGGTCGTCGTCGCCCCGCGCGGGCTGAGCGTCCTCGACGCCACCGTGCGCCTGGCACCCCCGCCGGCCCGCGACGACCTCGGCCCGCGCACGCTCCCGGTGTACTGAGCACCCTCGCCCGCGCGGCGGATCGGCCGCCAGATTCCGGCTTCACAGGGAACTGCTGGCCAACCGTGTGCCTTTCCCGCAACCGTCCGCGGAACCGGTGCGCCCCCTACCAGGGCCGTATGGGCCGCGTTCCGGTCCGTCGTCCGGTCCCGTCGAGCAGGTGCCCCATCCGCTTGACCGTCCGCAGCCCGACGATCCGGTCGGCGATCGTGAGGGAGGGCAGCCGGGCGCACATCGCGGTTTCGCGGCGCTCGATGTCGCCGATGTCGCGCAGCCAGAACGTGGCGAGCACGTTCGTGGTCCCGGTGACGGCGGCGACCAGACGGCATTCGGGTAGCGTGGCCAGCGTTCGGTGAAGCGTGTTGAGATCGCTGGCCGGGGCCTGGCCGCGAAAGGTGACGGATACAGGCAGTCCCGTCAGGTGCGGGGCCATGTCGCAGCGGAAGAGGATCACGCCGGAGTCGGTGAGGCGGTGCACCCTGCGGCGTACGGTCGCCGCGCTGGTGCCGGTGCGCTCGGCGAGCGCGGCGAGCCCCAGACGTCCGTCGCGGACCAGGGCGTCGAGAAGAGCATGGTCGAGGCGGTCCAGTTCGGCGGAAGAAGCCGCCTCGCGGACGCCGGCACCGGGAGGGCCGAGCGCGCCCAGTTGTGCCGAGTCGAGGGAGTGCAGCCGCCATCGGCTGCCCTCCGTGTACAGCGAGGTGGCGAAGAGGCATTCCACCGCGCTCACCTCGGGAAGTCCATCAAGGCGCTCGGTGAGGAAGTGAGTCAGACGGGCCGCGTCCGGGGCCAGCACATCGAGGAGGAGATCGGCGCTGCCGGGTGCGGTGAGTTCGGCGGTGACGACTTCCTCGAAAGCGGACACTTGTTCGGCAAGCCGTTGACGTGCACCTGGGCGGCAGCGCAGCAGTACGAACGCGGTGCAACGGGTACGGGAGAACGCACGGCCCGGAGCCGCGTACACCCAGGCGAGCCCCTTCGTGGACAGTCGCTCCCAGCGCCGCGCAAGCGTGCTCGCGGTCACCCCCAGCAGGGGAGCCAATTCGGACCAGGACGCCCGTGGCTGCAACTGCAGTGCGTGCATGAGAGCGAGGTCCAGCTCGCTCGGCATGCTCGTTTCCTGCATCAGATATGCCTTCCTCGCACGATTTCGACGAAGTTCCGGGCCGGTACGGTCGGGGCCCGCACAGTAGCCCCCACGTCGGATTCAAGCCACCAAAAGAAGGTGAGACATCGGTGAACAGAAGCATCGGCTCCGGCCGCGGGCTGCTCGCGACCATGATGGTGATCGTGGTGTGCAGTGGCGTCGTGCAGGGGTACCTGACCCCGCTCCTGCCGAAAGTCGGCCATCACGTCGGCATTGGCAGTGTCGGCCAGAACAACCTCTACCTTCTCTCCCAACTCGCGTTCGCGGTGATGACGCCACTGCTGTCGCGACTGGGCGACATCTACGGGCACCGCAGGCTCCTGCGCGCCTGTGTCGTGATGGTGGCCGGCGGTTCCCTGCTGATAGCGGCGTGGCCGACGACAGCGACCCTCGCCATCGGCATGACCCTGCAAGGAGCCGTCGTCGGCTTCTTTCCGCTGCTGGCGGGAATCCTGCGCTCGCGCGCACCGGAGCACGGACGTGCCGGCATGTCGGTCCTGGTCGGCGCGCTGCTCATATCGATCGGCGTCGGTGGCCTGATCGCGGGCGCGCTCAGTGAGGAGCACGCCGTCGCCGGCCTCTGGACGGCCGTGCCCGTCGGCGCACTCGCGGTGACCGCCGCCCTGGTCCTGCCGGACAGCAACGTTCGGCGCGGCGGGGGCTTCAACTTCGGAGCGGCCACGCTGCTCACCCTGGGCCTGGTGGCACTGGTCCTCGTTCTGGCCCAGGGCGAGACCTGGGGCTGGCTGTCCCTCAATTCCCTCGTCACGGCCGTCCTGGCGGTACTTCTGCTGGTCGTCTGGGTGGCGGTCGAGCAACGGTCCACGCATCCTCTGGTCAACGTGCGTCTCCTGCGCGATCCCCGCCTCGCGGTGGTCAGCGCCAACACCTTCTGCTTCGCCTTCGGCACCATCGGATTCCTGGGCGCGAACGCCGTGTTCCTGGGGTCCGATCCGGCTGCGACGGGTTACGGCATGGGCCTGGGATCACAGGCCATCGCGTTCGTCTCCCTCGCCATGGTCGTCGCCGGCTGCCTGGGGTCGACCGCGACCCCGCGACTGGCGCGGCAAATCGGCGACCGCGCGGTGCTCTGCGTGGTGGGTGTCGTCGGCGCGACCGGCTTTCTCTCCCTGATCCTCTTCCACGGCTCCCTTTCCCAGTACCTCGTCGGCGCCCTTGTCGTCGGACTGGCCACCGGCATGTTCGAGGCGATCACGCGGACCCTGTCGGCGGAGGTCGTCGCCGAGACCGAGACCGCGCTCTCTGTCGGCCTCAACGAGCTGGCGCTCTCCCTGGGCGCGGCCATCGGAGCAGCCGTGATCGGCGGGCTCTTCGCCGGCCACCAGCTGGCCAACGGCCACATCGCGCTCACCGGCTATCTGTGGGCCTGGGGGGTGTGTGCCGGTGTCGCCCTGCTGGGCGGGGTGCTGGGCTTGACCTTCCGCGGTGTGCCGGTCACTGGGACCGGGCAAGCACATCACCCCCTCGTGTCGAACGGAGAGCGGGTATGACTCTGGTGCAGCGACGCACAAACCAGGAGGCACGGGAACACGCGCTGGCCGAGGTGACCGAAACCGTCCGCGGCCGCCGGGAACGCCTCGTCGCCCTGAGTCACAGTCTGCACGACGAGCCGGAGACGGCTCTGCAGGAGCACAAGTCGGCCGCCAAGATCGCCCACCTCCTCGCCGACGCCGGCTTCGCCGTCACCCAGGGCGTCGCGGACCTGCCCACCGCGCTGGTCGCCACCTGCGGAACCGGCGACCTGGTCGTGGCCCTGTGCGCGGAGTACGACGCGCTGCCGGGCATCGGACACGCCTGCGGTCACAACGTGAACGGGGCCTCCGCGGTCGGCGCGGCGCTCGGCCTCGCCGCCGTCGCGGATCAGCTCGGCATCACGGTGAAACTCGTCGGCACGCCGGCGGAGGAGGACATCGGCGGCAAGGTGCTGCTCCTTGAGGCCGGAGTGTTCGACGACGTGGCGGCGGCCATGATGGTGCACGCGGCGGCCGAGGACACCGTCGGTGCCTCGTCGCTGGCCGTCGGCGCCTGGGACGTCACCTACCGGGGAAGGCCCTCCCACGCCGCTCTGGCCCCCTGGGAGGGAGTCAACGCGCTCGACGCGACGACGGTCGCGCACACGGCGATCGGCCTGCTGCGCCAGCAGCTCCCGCCCGGCACCCTGGTGCACGGCGTCGTCTCCGAGGCCGGGCAGGCCGTGAACGTGATCCCGGCACTCGCCCGGGCCCGCTACGAGCTGCGGGCTCCCACGTCGGAGCAGCTCGCGTACGCCCGGCGCCGGGTCCGGTCCTGCTTCGAGGCGGGCGCCCTCGCAACAGGTGCGGAACTCGAACTCGTCCCGCACGGCTGCGATTTCGCAGATCTGCGACAGGACGCCTTCATGACGGAGTCCTACGTGCGGGCGCTCGGGGAGCTGGGCCGCACACCGGTGCCGCGGCACGGTGAACTGATGGCCTCGACCGACATGGGCAACATCTCCCAAGTGGTGCCGACGATCCACCCGACCATCGGATACGACACCGGGGGCGCGAAACAGCACACGGCCGAGTTCGCCGGGTACGGCAAGAGCCGAGGTGCCGACCGGGCCGTCATCGACGGAGCGACGGCCCTCGCACACGTGGGGGTGGAACTGGCCACCGACGTCGTGCAGCGACGTCGGCTCCTGGACGGTGTCGCCGACCGCCGCCTCCGTCCCGGCGGTTCTGCTGCCGCTCGACCGCCCTGTTGAAAGCGTTCGTATCACTCTCCGTGCAGGCCTGCCGGCCGCGTGGCCGGCAGGTGCTCGCATGTCTTCGCCCGGTGCGGCACGTGCGTGACGGCCCCTGGTGTTCGGGCGGACCGGGTTGCCCTCGACTGGCCCGGACCGCCCTCATCCACGGATTAGGATGGACGGCATGGCCAAGACCAGTACGACGACCCAGGGGCTGCGTTCGGCGATCGAACGCAGCGGTTACTACCCGGCTCTCGTGGCCGAGGCGGTGGAGGCCGCCGTGGGCGGTGAGCCCATCCGGTCGTACCTGGTCCACCAGGAGACCACGTTCGACCAGAACGAGGTGCGGCGGCACGTGACGGTGCTCGTCCTCACCGGCAACCGCTTCATCGTCAGCCACACCGACGAGCAGGCCGATGACAGCACCTCCCCGACGCCGTACGCCACCACGTCCACGGAGTCGGTGAAGCTCGACCGGATCTCGTCGGTCGTGGTCAGCCGAGTGGTCGCCAACCCGGAGCAGTACACCCCGGGCACGCTGCCCCGAGAGGTCGTGCTGACCATCGGCTGGGGCGCCGTCTCCCGCATCGACCTGGAGCCCGCCGCCTGCGGCGACCCCAACTGCGAGGCCGACCACGGCTACACGGGCAGCTCGACGGCGGACGACCTCAGCCTGCGCGTCAGCGAGGCCGGGGACGGCCCGGAGACGGTGCGGCAGGCCCTCGCCTTCGCGCAGTCCATCTCCGAGGCCACCGCGGACCCGAACCGCTGATGACCCGCCCCTTCTCCCCCGACGACGCCGCCACCGCCTGGGACCACCCGGAGCCGCTGGCCGTCGAGTCCGCACCCGTCCCCGAGTACGGGTCCGGCTCGCTCGCCGACCTGCTGCCCACACTGGCCGCCGGCATGGGCGTACCGCGGATGACGGCCGCGATCGGCGAGCTGGCCCCAGCCGACCGCGCGTGCGTCTTCCTGATCGACGGCCTCGGCTGGGAGCAGCTGAAGGCGCACCCCGCGGACGCGCCCTACCTGACCTCCCTGCTCGGCAGCTCGCGGGGCGGCACCGGCCGCCCGATCACCGCCGGGTACCCGGCGACCACGGCGACCTCGCTCGCCTCCGTCGGCACCGGTCTGCCCCCGGGCGCGCACGGCCTGCCCGGCTACACCGTGCGCAATCCGGCCACCGGCGCGCTGATGAACCAGCTGCGCTGGCAGCCGTACAGCGATCCGCGCGCCTGGCAGCCCCACCCCACGGTCTTCCAGCTCGCCCAGCAGGCGGGCGTGCACGCCGCCCAGGTGTCCTCCCCGGCCTTCCAGAACACCCCGCTGACCAAGGTCGCGCTCAGCGGCGGCACGTTCGTGGGGCGGCTGACCGGCGAGGAGCGCATGGACGTCGCGGCCGAGCAGCTCGCCGCCGCCGATCGGACGCTCGTCTACACGTACTACTCCGAACTCGACGGCGCCGGCCACCGCTACGGCGTCGACTCCGACACCTGGCGCGGACAGCTGATGCACGTCGACCGGCTCGTCCAGCGCCTGGCCGAGCAGCTCCCGCCGCACAGCGTGCTCTACGTCACCGCCGACCACGGCATGGTCGACGTCCCGTTCGACGAGCAGCACCGCATCGACTTCGACGAGGACTGGGAGCTGCGCGCGGGCGTCGCCCTGCTCGGCGGCGAGGGACGCGCGCGGCACGTGTACGCGGTGCCGGGCGCCGAGGACGACGTGCTCACCTGCTGGCGCGAGGTGCTCGGCGAGCAGTTCTGGGTCGCCTCCCGGGAGGAGGCCCTTGCGGCGGGCTGGTTCGGGCCGCGCGTCTACGACCGGGTGTACGCCCGGATCGGCGACGTGGTCGCCGCCGCCCGCGACGACGTCCTGCTCATCGCCTCCGAGCAGGAGCCGAAGGAGTCGCTGATGGTCGGCAACCACGGTTCGATGACCCCTGCCGAGCAGCTGGTCCCCCTGCTGGAAGTACGCTCCTGAGGCTCCTTCCCGCCCTACTCGCTGTACACCACCGTCCTCCTCACTCGCCGAAAGGTGCCCAACTGCTCATGCCCGAGCTGGTGTTCTTCTCCGGAACCATGGACTGCGGGAAGTCGACACTGGCTCTCCAGATCGAGCACAACCGCTCCGCGCGCGGACTGGTGGGCATGATCTTCACCCGTGACGACCGGGCCGGGCAGGGCAAGCTGTCCTCGCGCCTCGGCCTGGTGACGGACGCGGTGGAGGTCGAGGACGGTGTGGACCTGTACGCCTACCTCGTCGACCACCTCTCGCAGGGCCGGCGCGCGGACTACGTGATCGCGGACGAGGCGCAGTTCCTCGCGCCCGAGCAGATCGACCAGCTCGCGCGCGTGGTCGACGACCTGGAGATGGACGTCTACGCCTTCGGCATCACGACGGACTTCCGCTCCAAGCTGTTCCCCGGCTCCCAGCGCCTGGTCGAACTGGCCGACCGCGTCGAGGTCCTCCAGGTCGAGGCCCTGTGCTGGTGCGGCGCCCGCGCCACCCACAACGCCCGCACGGTGGGCGGCGTCATGGTGGTCGAGGGCGCCCAGGTGTTCGTCGGCGACGTGACCCACTCCATGGACGAGGTCGGCTACGAGGTGCTGTGCCGCCGGCACCACCGCCGCCGCATGACGGCCGCCTCGGCGCGGGCGGCGGCGCTGTCTCCTGACGTGCTGCCTGTGACCGCCGACTGACCGAGCACCCACACCTGCGTCAGACGCACCGCTCCGACGAGGCCAGCCCGACAAATCCCGCCCACGCTTCACGAGAGACCGCAAGGATGGGTCCGGCGTTGGTCTTGGAGTCACGGACGTGCACAACTGTCGTGCCGGATGCGACCTCTACACAATCGCCGCCCTCGGCTCCGCTGTAGCTGCTCTTGAACCAGGCGAGGCCGGAGACGACGGTCGAGGACTCGGCGTTGTTCATAGCTTTCCCAGCAACCCTTCAATGAACTCCAGCGACTCTCGCGGACTGAGAGCCTGCGATCGGATAATCCCATAACGGGCGGCGGTGAGTGCCGCTTGATCCGGGTCGGTCTGGAGAGCGCTGGTTCCCTGGGCCTCGACGTAGACGAACTTCTTGCCACCCTTCTGCGTGACGACCGTGAACGGCCCGTCCACGCCGGCGCTTTCCTCGCAGTGGAGCGGCATGACCTGGATCTCGACATTGCGTTTCTGGCCGATCAGCAGCAGGTGCTCCAACTGCCCGCGCAGTACGGCCTTGCCGCCGTAGGGGCGCCGCAGGACCGCCTCGTCGAGCACGAAGCTCAGGAGCGGGGAGGGCCGACGGTCGAGGATGTCCTGCCGGGCCAACCGTGCTGTCACCCGCTGCTCGATGGTCTCCTCATCCAGAGGAGGGCGCCTCATGACGAGCAACGCCCTCATGTACTCCTCGGTCTGGAGCAGGCCCTTGACCACAAGGGTGTCATAGGCGACCAACTCAATCGCCTCTCTCTCCAAGGCGGCCATCCCCTGGAAGAACACCGGATACTGAGCCCGTTCCACCTGCTCCTTCCACAGGCACAGCAACCCGCCCGCCCTCAGCACCTCATCGGCCCGCTCGATCGTCCTGGGGGACGGGATCCGCCGCCCCTGCTCGAATGCCGCGATGGTGGAAGCCGAGTACCCGAGCCGCCTCCCGAACTCCTCGCGCTCGAAACCCTCTCGCACCCGCAGTGTCTTCATGGTCTGCCCGAATGCGACGACGACACCCCGCCCGGCCTCGTCCTCCGGTCGCCGCCCGGCTGCCCCGTCGTCGTGCTCCCAGCTGCCCCCGAGACTCACGACCGCCCCCGCGCTGCCGTTACCACGCTCTCCGGGAACGGCCTCGGCCCCAGCCTCTTCGCCCTCGCGCTCCGCCATGTGCATCACCGCCTCATTGCCCCAACGCCCCCGCGAAGGACGCCGTTACGGTGTGAAGTTCCTACTCGGGCTGACAACGCGCGTACAACCACCCCCTGTCGCCGCGTCACCTCTGGTCACGCTACGCGTCCAGCGGAACCGTGGTCGGCATGACGACCGAGCCCATCAACCTCGCCGGCACAGCCCAACCCACCATCCTCTGCGCTCCGTTGAACACCGCTACGAGCCACACCTTCGAGATGCGCTTCACTTCCACGCCGCGCGGAGCCCGTCTCGCCCGCCGTTTGGCGGCCGTCCGTCTGGACGCGTGGGGAATCCCGTACGGCACCGACGCGCACGACGCGATCGTGCTGATCGTCGCCGAGCTCACCGCGAACGCGGAACGGCACGGTCACGTCCCCGGCCGGGACTTCCACCTCCGCCTCCACACCGCGTCCGACGGCTGTACCGTCCGCGTCGAGGTCACCGACACCCGTACCGAATGCCTTCCCCGCCGCCCCGCCGTCCCGGAGGGCGCCACCCGGGCCGAGGAGGAGGCCGGCCGCGGACTGGTCCTCGTATCGCACCTCGCGACCCGCTGGGACTGGCACCCGCGCCCGGACGGGCCGGGCAAGACCGTGTGGGCGGAGTACGAGTTTCCGTTGCGACCTCAGCGATGAGTCGCCTCCCCGGACGACCCGCGCGAACGGGAAGTGGGGGAGCACCTGGCCACGCCGAAACCCGCGGCCGACCCCGGGAGTCACCCTCGTCGTCGGACGCAACGACTCCGGCAAGTCGAGACTCCGTGTCGACCGGCAGCTCGAAGAATCACTGGTCCGGGGCCCGTTTGGGTCGGCAGTGACCTCCTGCCATTCTTCTTTCCCATGTCCGCACGAAACCGAAGACTGCCCCGGCACCGTGCCTGGCCACTGGCCACCAGCGACATCAACGAGTGTCTCGGTCCTTACATGACACGCGTCAAGGACCTGCAGTTCCTCACAGGACATGACAGCGGGACCATAGTCCTGGGAGCAGCATGGGTCGCTCCGAACCCCAGCAACTACGGCCGCGGTATCCATCCGGACATGGTCGGTTTCCACATAGACGTCCACCCGGTCGATGCCACTCAACGTGCCGCCATCCACGCCGTTCTACGGGCGCAGGCCCTCCCGCAACTGCACGATTGGATCACGCAGGCCATCGCTGCCGACGAGACCTGGCAACTGAGCCCTCACCAGCGCTACTGGTGCCTCTCCGACGGCCACCTCACCCACCGCGACGAAGCGTGAACCGAGTCCGGACGGAAGCGCGCATCGCGGCACCGCCGCCGTATGACCGCTGCCGAGGCCCGCGCCGCGGCGCTGTCACCGGATGCCCTGCCGATATCACTCTTCTGAGCGACACCTGCCGTCAACACGGCTTGCCGGAATCAACGCGAACTCTGGATCAGGGCGAACCGTGCCCCCTCGGGATCCGTCACGGTGGCCACGCGGCCTTGGGCGGTGTCCCGCGCGGGGGTGAGGACCCGGCCGCCCAGGGCGACGAGGCGTTCGGCCGCCTCGTCGGTGTCGGCGACCTCGAAGTACGTCGTCCAGTGCGGACCCCGGTCGCGGGGCAGGGCCCGGCCGACCCCGTGCACCCCGGCGACCGGACGGCCGTCGAGGTGCAGGGTCACCCGGTCGACCCCGGCGGAGCCGTTCGGCTTCCGCTCGTAGCCGAACAGCCTGGTGTAGAAGCCGGCGACGCCCGCGGTCTCGTAGGTCAGCAGCTCGTGCCACACCGGTGTGCCGGGCAGCCCGGCGACCTCCGCGCCCGGGTGCGCCCGGGACTGCAACAGGCCGAAGACCGCGCCCGACGGATCCGAGCCGATCACCAGCCGCCCGGCGCCGCCCGTGTCCAGCGGACCCACCCCGATCGTGCCGCCGCACAGCCGTACCGTTTCCGCCGTCAGGTCCACGTCGTCGGAGGCGAGATACGGCGTCCACGCCGCGGACAGGTGCCGGCCGGGCGGCAGTTGTCCGATGCCGCCCACCTCGCGGCCGTTCAGCAGGGCCCGCACGCAGGGGCCGAGCCGGCTGGGGCCGGGCTGGAACTCCCAGCCGAAGAGCTCCGCGTAGAAGGCCTGGGCGGCGGCCATCCCATGCACCATCAGGCTCACCCGGCACGGCGTGCCGGGCCTGTGCCGTGCGGGTGCCCGGCCGTTCGGGACGCCAGGCTCCGGTGCCTCGGTCATCGTCACCTTCCCCTCGGCCCTTGCGACGGCCGCCTCGATTCCGTTCTCCGGACACCGAGCCGACGCTCCGCCATCCGTGCCGGGCGCGCGGGCGCGCCCCGAAGCACCCGCGAGGCCGGCTCCCGTCCGGAGGGTGCCCGGTGTGCGGTGTCCCGCCCGGTTCGCCGCGCTTACCGATGGATGTCGATCGGCTGTACAGCATGTGGCCGATCCCGTACGCATCGTGATCGGACCTGTCCGGCCGAGCAGAGTAGCCCGACCTGGACGCTGTGGCCACCCCGTGCGCAAGGATGGTGGCCATGAACGCCATCATCTCCGCATCCGATCTCGCGAGCGCCCTCGCGGAGCCCCGGCCGCCGGTGCTGCTCGACGTCCGCTGGCAGCTCAGCCTGGCCACGGCGGCCGGCGCGGCGCCCTTCGACGGGTGCGCCGCCCACGCGGCCGGGCACATCCCCGGTGCCGTCTTCGTCGACCTGGACCGCGAACTGGCCTCGGCGCCGGGCGGAAACGGCCGCCATCCCCTGCCGGACCTGGAGGTGTTCGGCGCCGCGATGCGCCGTGCCGGGGTGGCCGCGGACCGGCCGGTCGTCGTCTACGACGGCGGACAGGGCTGGGCGGCGGCCCGCGCGTGGTGGCTGCTGCGCTGGACCGGGCATCCCGACGTGCGGGTGCTGGACGGCGGCCTCGCGGCCTGGGAGGGCCCCTTGGAGACCGCCGTGCCCGAACCGGCCGAGGGCGACTTCGTACCGAAGCCCGGCGCGCTGCCGCTGCTCGACGCCGACGGGGCCGCGGCGCTGGCGCGGTCCGGAGTGCTGTTCGACGCGCGCGCGGGGGAGCGGTACCGGGGCGAAGTGGAGCCGATCGACCCGGTGGGCGGCCACATCCCGGGCGCGGTGTCCGCGCCGACCACGGAGAACGCGGGCCCGGACGGGAGGTTCCTGCCGGCCGCGGAACTCAGGGCGCGGTTCGCGGCGTTGGGCGCGGCCGACGGACGCGACGTGGGCGTCTACTGCGGCTCCGGCGTCTCCGCCGCGCACGAGGTGCTGGCGCTGGCCGTCGCCGGGATCCCGGCGGCCCTGTACGTCGGCTCGTGGTCGGAGTGGTCCTCGGACCCGTCCCGGCCGGTCGCGGTGGGGCCGGATCCTCAGTGACCGGACGTCAGTCAGCAGTCACTCATAGGGGGTGACGGCCGGTCAGCCGGTACGGCCACAAGGGACGTGCACGAAGAAGGGCCGCACCCCGCGGGCGCGGCCCTTCAACCTCGTACGGCCTTGCTACTCCTGCTTCTTGCGGCGCGTGCCGAACACGATCTCGTCCCAGCTGGGCACGGCGGCCCGGCGGCCGGGTCGGACCCCGTCCGCCTCGGCCTGGCGGTCGGTGGCGCCGGTGAGGCGGTCGCGGTGGCTGGTGACGGAGCGCGGCATGAGGACGTCCGCGTAGGCGGACCCGGCCGAGGCCGCGGGGGCCGGGGGCTCCTCGGCCACCAGGTCCTCCTCGGGCTCCTCCACGGGTTCCGGCGCGCGCTCGGGCACCACCAGATCGCCGCGGAAGCTCGGCACCGCCTCCAGCAGGCTGGTGAGCGTGTCGCGCTCGCCCACGCTCTCCTCGGCGGGCTCGGGCGCCTGGCCCGGCAGCGCCGGACGGTCGCGGTCCCGGTCGAAGGAACGCTCGCGCGGCAGACGCGCGATGCGCGGCACGAACGGAAAGCTGGGTTCCGGGGCGCCGAGGTCGTCGGACTCCCCGATCAGCGCGCGGGCCTCGTCGTCGACGGCCTGCACCAGGCGCCGCGGCGGGTCGTAGGTCCAGCTCGCCGAGTGCGGTTCGCCCGCGACCCGGTAGACCAGCAGGACCTCCCAGGTGCCGTCGTCGCGGCGCCAGGAGTCCCACTGGGCGGTGTCCTTCTCGGCGCCGCGCAGCAGCAGCCGCTCCTGGACGGTCTCGCCGAGCAGCGGACCGGAGTTCTCACCGGGGCGGCGGACGGGGGTCTTGCGGGCGCGCTCGGCCATGAAGGCGCGCTCGGCGAGCACGGGGCCCTCGAAGCGCCGTACCCGGTCGACGGGGATGCCGGCGAGCTGGGCGACCTCTTCCGCGGTCGCGCCCGCTCGTATCCGGGCCTGGATGTCGCGGGGGCGGAGATGGCTCTCCACCTCGATCTCGATCTGGCCGAGGCGGGGACGGTCGCCGCGCACGGCGGCGCGGAGCCGTTCGTCGATCGGAAGCGTGTACTCCGTGCTGTCCGCAGCCTTCAGCACCAGCCGTGTGCCGTCATTGGAGACGGCCACGACACGCAGTTCGGGCATGGGGACCTCCCGGGTGGTGCCTGCCGACGTCACGTGCGTCGCTGCTTCCGCTAGTCGAGTGTGGCCTGCCCGGGTGCAGCCTGCCACAACCTTGCCGAATTGCCCGGCGTGTCGGGCACGGGCCCTGGAACGCCGTTATGGCACGGTTACCTGTTTACAACGCTAAGTGACCAACTCCGTCACCCCGTGCAACCAGCCCCCTCCCGGCGGTCCAGCAAGGTCCGGACACCCCGAAGGGAGGCCGGGCCCAGGGATCACAACGGTACTCCATTCGGGCCACGTGCGTGGATTGGCGCGCCGCCCAACTTCTCGCCACAGGTGGTACTCGGCCGCCCTCGACCGCCTTTTCGATCATGCCCGTGGCGAACTTCACTTATTCACCGCAAACGGAACTAACGGTTTCGTTCGTACGTCCCTTTCTCGTGCAGTCGGCCGATCTGCAGACGAAAGATGCGGCCGTGTCCGACAGAGGCAGGCAAGGTCCGGTAATGCGCGAAAGGTCTGATGGCGGTGGTGAGCCGAGTGCCGGGGAGGAGGTGAAGAGGAGGCGAATCGAGCTGAGCGTGGCTCAGGTCGCGGGCAGCGCCGTGGCGGCGGTGGTGGCCGCGAAGCTCGCCTCGTACTTCGGCGTGTACGGCACGATCCTCGGGGCCGGTGTCGTCAGTGTCCTGGCCACCTGCGGCGGCTCGGTCTTCCAGCACTTCCTCCGGCGTACCGGCGAACAGCTGCGCGGGGTGGCCGCCTCCCCGGGACCGGTACCGGGACCGGCCCCGGCGACCGCCCTCGCCGGGCGGACCCCGCCGCCGGTGGGCGAGTTCACCGAGGGGACCGTCTACCGGGCCCGGATCAAGAGCTGGAAGCGGCCCGTGCTCGCCGCCGCCCTCGTCTTCGGGGTCACCATGGCCGGAATCACCGCCTACGAACTGGTGTCGGGCGACAGTTTCAGCGGCGGCAGGGGCACGACGGTCGGCTACGCCGTGACCGGCCACCGCACCCCGTCCGTGACGCCCGACGGGCCGGCTCCCACCTCCTCGCCGCCGCAGACGCCGGGGACCGGGACCGGGGACGGGGCACTGCCGGGCGATGCCGCCTCCGGCCGCCCCGACCGGGGCACCGGGGTGAGCCCGGCGCCCACACCCGAGGCCACGGGGAACGGCGGGAACAGCGGCGGCACCGGGGACACCGGGAGCGCGGGCACCGACGGCACGGGGGCGGGCAACCCGTCCGACGCCGGCACCACCGCCCCGGCACCCGGCGCGAGCGCTACGGCCCCAGCACCCTCCGCAAGTAGTCGTTCTGGAACAGCCGCTGGGGATCCAGCCGGTCCCGCAGCGCCGTGAACTCCCCGAAGCGCGGGTGGACCGCGGCGAGTTGGCCGGCGTCCCTGGTGTGGATCTTGCCCCAGTGCGGCCGGCCCTCGTACGCGGTGAAGATGTTCTCCGCGGCCGTGAAGTACCGCTGGTAGGGGGTGCCCCGGAACATGTGGACCGCGATGTACGCGCTGTCCCGGCCCGAGGCGGTGGACAGGGTGATGTCGTCGGCGGGCGCGGTGCGCACCTCCACCGGGAAGCTCACCCGCAGTCCGGAGCGGTCGACCATCGCCTTCAGCTCGCGCAGGGCGTCGGCCAGGGCCTCGCGCGGCACCGCGTACTCCATCTCCAGGAAGCGCACCCGGCGCGGCGAGGTGAAGACCTTGTAGGGGATGTCGGTGTATGTCCGCGCGGACAGCGCGCGGCTGGAGATCCTGGCGATCGACGGGATGGTGGCGGGCACCGCGCGGCCGACCCAGTTGGCCACCTGGAAGACGCCGTTGGAGAGGAACTCGTCCTCGAACCAGCCCGCCAGCCGCCCCACCGGCTGCTCCGGTCCGGCGCTGCGGTTGTTGCGCTTGGTGTTGGTGCTGTCGGTGTGCGGGAACCAGTAGAACTCGAAGTGCTCGTTCTCCGCCCAGAGTTGGTCGAACTCGGCGAGGACCCGGTCCAGGCTCATCGGTTCCTCGCGGGCGGTGAGCAGGAAGATCGGCTCCACCGCGAAGGTGAGGGCCGTGACGATCCCCAGCGCGCCCAGGCCGATGCGGGCGGCCGCGAAGACGTCCGGATTCTCCTGCGCGGAGCAGGTGAGCACCGAGCCGTCCGCCGTGACCAGCTCCAGCCCTCTGATCTGGGCGGCGATCGAGGCCGACTCGCGGCCCGTTCCGTGGGTGCCGGTGCTGGTCGCCCCGGACACCGTCTGCTCCATGATGTCGCCCATGTTGGTGAGCGAGAGGCCCTCACGCGCGAGAGCGGCGTTGAGCCGCTTGAGCGGAGTGCCGGCCTCGACGGTGACCGTCATGGACTCGCGGTCGATCTCGCGTATGCCGGTCAGCAACTGGGGGCGGATCATGACGCCGTCCGTCGCGGCGATGCTCGTGAAGGAGTGACCGGTGCCGACGGCCTTCACCCTCAGTCCGTCCTCGGCGGCCCTCCGCACGGCGGCGGCGACGTCCTCCACCGTCGCCGGCGTGACCTCCCGCCCGGGGCGCGCGCCGACATTGCCGCCCCAGTTATGCCACGTGCCGTTCTTCGCGCTCGTCGTGCTGCTCAACGAAGCCTCCCCGCCGCGGAGCCGGCCTGCTGAGCCGGCGGTACCCGAGGAAACCGACCGCGACCGCGACGGCCCCGGACACCGCCGGAACCCCGTACCCGGCCCGCGCCCCGGCCGCGTCGATCACCCAGCCGGCCACCGAGGAGCCCAGTGCCACCCCGACCGCGAGCCCGGTGCTCACCCAGGTCATGCCCTCGGTCAGGTGCGAGCGTGGTACGTGCTCTTCGACGAGGGCCATCGTCGTGATCATCGTGGGAGCGACGGACAGGCCCGCAACGAACAGCGCCACGGCCAGAAACGGCAAGTTTCCGACCAGTAGGAGGGGGATCATACTCACGGCCATCGTGCAGATGCCCAGCAGCCAGCGCCGGGCGGGCGGTCCCGCGAAACGCAGCAGGCCGAACACGACGCCCGCCGTGCAGGAGCCCGCCGCGTACACGGCGAGCACGATGCTCGCGGCGCCCTTGTGTCCCTGCTGGTCGGCGAAGGCGACGGTGACCACGTCGACCGCCCCGAAGATCGTCCCGGTCGCCACGAACGTCGACACCAGCACCTGGAGCCCGCGCGCACGCAGGGCCGAACCGCCGCCGCCGTGCTCGCGCGGGTGCGGAGCGGGCTCGGTCGCGCGCTGCGCGGTCAGCCAGAACACGCCCACCGCCAGGAAGCAGGCGGCCAGCAGCGGCCCCGCCTCCGGGAACCAGACGGTGGACAGCCCGATGGAGACGATCGGCCCGAAGATGAAGCAGGCCTCGTCCACCACCGACTCGAACGAGTAGGCGGTGTGCAGCTGCGGCGTCCCCCGGTACAGGGCCGCCCAGCGCGCGCGGACCATGGCGCCCAGACTGGGCACGGAGCCGATCCCGGCCGCGCAGACGAACAGCACCCAGTCCGGCCACCGGAAGTGCGCCGCGCACAGCAGGACCGCCGAGGCGGTCAGCGCGACGAGCGTCGCGGGGCGCAGCACCCGGCGCTGCCCGTGCCGGTCGACCAGCCGGGAGATCTGCGGGCCCAGGACCGCGGCGGCCAGCGCGATGGTGGCCGACAGCGCGCCCGCGAGCCCGTAGCGCCCGGTCAGCTGCGAGATCATCGTGACCACGCCGATGCCCATCATCGACAGCGGCATCCGGCCGAGGAACCCCGCGGCGGAGAAACCCTTGGAGCCTGGAGCGGCGAACAGGGCACGGTACGGGCTGGGCACAGGGTCTCCGCGGATCCGGTAAGGCGTGAAGGAAGCTGATACAGCTTACGGACCGGACGACTCCGGCGCACCACCCCCCAGGGGCTCCCGCGCACCTCGCTCACGGGCCGGGACCCCTTACGGGCCGGGATCCCGCCCCTCGGTGCGGGGTGGCAGGATCGAGGCATGCCTGACGTGCTCGACGCCACCCCGTACGACGCCCTGCTCCTGCTCTCGTTCGGCGGCCCCGAGGGGCCGGACGACGTGATCCCGTTCCTGGAGAACGTGACGCGCGGGCGCGGCATCCCCACCGAGCGCCTGAAGGAAGTGGGCGAACACTACTTCCGGTTCGGCGGGGTCAGCCCGATCAACGACCAGAACCGCGCCCTGCTCGACGCCCTGCGCAAGGACTTCGCCGACCACGGCCTCGACCTGCCGGTCTACTGGGGCAACCGCAACTGGGCCCCGTACCTGACGGACACCCTGCGGGACATGGTCCGCGACGGCCGCCGCCGCATCCTGGTCCTGGCCACCAGCGCCTACGCCTCCTACTCCGGCTGCCGCCAGTACCGCGAGAACCTCGCGGACTCGCTCGCCGCGCTCGAGGCCGAGGGCCTGGACCTGCCGAAGGTCGACAAGCTGCGGCACTACTTCAACCACCCGGGCTTCCTCCAGCCCATGATCGACGGGGTGCTGGAGTCGCTCGCCGACCTCCCCGAGGACGTCCGCGACGGCGCGCACATCGCCTTCTGCACCCACTCGATCCCGATCTCCGCCGCGGACACCTCCGGCCCGGTCCCCGGCCACGGGGACGGCGGGGCGTACGTCCGCCAGCACCTGGACGTGGCGCGGCTGATCGCCGACGCGGTCCGCGAGCGCACCGGCGTCGACCACCCCTGGCAGCTCGTCTACCAGTCGCGCTCCGGTGCCCCGCACATCCCGTGGCTGGAGCCCGACATCTGCGACCACCTCGAGGAGCGGCACGCCGCGGGGGCCCCGGCCGTTGTCATGGCGCCCATCGGCTTCGTCTCCGACCACATGGAGGTCCTGTACGACCTCGACACCGAGGCCACGGCCAAGGCCGTGGAACTGGGCCTTCCGGTGCGCCGCTCCGCCACCGTCGGCGCCGACCCGCGGTTCGCCGCCGCCGTCCGCGAACTGATTGTGGAGCGTGCCGCCACCGAGCGCGGACAGCAGGTCACGCCGTGCGCCCTGGGTTCGCTCGGGGCGGACCACAACCTGTGCCCGGTGGGCTGCTGCCCGGCCCGTACGCCCCGGCCCGCCGCCGCGGGCGCCGACAGCCCCTACGCGTGAGGAATCCCGTGACCGACACCCTGCCCGCGGAACTGCTGCAACTCGCCCGCCAGGCGGCCGCACGCGCCGGAGAACTGCTGCGGGACGGCCGCCCGGCGGACCTGGTGGTGGCCGCCACCAAGTCCAGCCCGATCGACGTCGTCACCGAGATGGACATCGCCGCCGAGAAGCTGATCACCGGCCTGATCGCCGACCGGCGCCCCGACGACGGCTTCCTCGGCGAGGAGGGCGCCTCCGTCGAGGGTACGAGCGGCGTCCGCTGGGTGATCGACCCGCTCGACGGCACCGTGAACTACCTGTACGGACTGCCGACCTGGGCCGTCTCCATCGCGGCCGAGCAGGACGGCGAGGCGGTCGTCGGGGTCGTGACCGTCCCGATGCGCGGCGAGTCGTTCCACGCCGTGCGCGGCCGCGGGGCCTGGGCCACCGGAGCCTGGGCCGGCGAGCGCAAGCTGGCCTGCCGCGCCGCGCCGCCCCTGGACCAGGCCCTGGTCGCCACCGGCTTCAACTACGTCGCCGAGGTCCGCGCCCACCAGGCCGACGTGGCCCGCCGGCTGATCCCGCTGCTGCGCGACATCCGCCGCAGCGGCTCGGCCGCGGTGGACCTGTGCGACGTGGCGATGGGCCGCCTGGACGGCTACTACGAGCGCGGTCTGAACGCGTGGGACTTCGCCGCGGGCGACCTGATCGCCAGGGAGTCGGGCGTCGTGACGGGTGGCCGCCCGGGAGAGCGACCGTCCCGCGAGCTGACGGTCGCGGCCACCCCGGGCGTCTTCGAGGCCCTCCAGAGCCTCCTGGAGGAGCACGGCGCCTGGCACGACTGAGGGCATGGCAGAGGAGCACCACGCACAGCGGGACCCCGGCGCTGGATTCGCCGGGGTCCCGCTTCGCGCGTGCAGGCTGGTCAGACGCCGGACACGCCGACCTCCACACCGTGTTCGGCGGCGAGGCGACGCAGGTCGTCGAGTTCGGCCAGCTCGACCTCGACGAGGAAGTCGTCGCCGTCGTCACGGGCCCGCGTCAGATCGGACTCGGTCGCCTTTATGCGCTGCAGAAGTCCTGCGGTGAATGCGTCCATGCTTGCGCCCCCTCGTCCTGGGTCGGTGGGTCGGTGGCACGGGGGTGTGCCGTTCGGAAGGGACGATCACGTCTCAGCAGGTGCCCGGCGCTGCCCGACCGGGCGGCGACGGCGCTGGACACCCACACCCACTCTGCGAAAGCGGATCGCGGAGTACCGCATGGTGCTGCGGCACATGCAGAGCGTGATCGCGGGGTGTAAACCCGTCCTCCCCCGACTCCTCGCGGCGGAAACCTCTACCGGACAAGAAAATTCGGGATTCGCGGCCCCTTCGCCCGCCGCTCGCCTCCCGTCCACCGGCCGCTTCCACGGCTTACCGCCGACTTATGGCCCAAAAGGGCAGGATGGATGCACACACTCACGAGGACCCCTGCCGGCGTGCGCCCCGAGCGGCGCTACGCGGGTGGACACAGGAAGGACAAGACGTGCGCGTACTCGTCGTCGAGGACGAGCAGCTGCTCGCCGATGCGGTGGCCACCGGACTGCGCCGGGAGGCCATGGCCGTCGACGTCGTGTACGACGGTGCGGCCGCCCTGGAGCGCATCGGCGTCAACGACTACGACGTGGTCGTCCTCGACCGCGACCTCCCGCTGGTGCACGGCGACGACGTCTGCCGCAAGATCGTCGAACTGGGCATGCCGACGCGCGTGCTGATGCTCACCGCCTCCGGCGACGTCAGCGACCGCGTCGAGGGCCTGGAGATCGGCGCCGACGACTATCTGCCCAAGCCCTTCGCGTTCAGCGAGCTGACAGCACGCGTGCGTGCTCTTGGCAGGCGTACCAGCGTGCCCCTGCCGCCCGTCCTGGAGCGCGCCGGGATCAAGCTCGACCCCAACCGCCGCGAGGTCTTCCGCGACGGCAGGGAGGTCCAGCTGGCGCCGAAGGAGTTCGCCGTCCTGGAGGTCCTCATGCGCAGCGAGGGCGCCGTGGTCTCCGCGGAGCAGCTGCTGGAGAAGGCCTGGGACGAGAACACCGACCCGTTCACCAACGTCGTGCGTGTCACGGTGATGACGCTGCGGCGCAAGCTCGGCGAGCCCCCGGTGATCGTCACCGTGCCCGGCTCCGGCTACCGGATCTGATCCGCCGTGGCCGCGACCCCGGCGCCGCCCCAGACGCCCCCGAAACCCACCTGGGACCCCAGAAGGCCGGAGCCGGCCTTCCCGTGGCTGCGCCCGACCATCCGGATACGGCTGACGCTGCTGTACGGCGGCATGTTCCTGATCGCCGGCATCCTGCTGCTGTCGATCATCTACCTGCTCGCCGCGCAGGGCCTGCGTACCGGCAACCAACCGCTGTTCAAGATCGTCGACTTCAACGCCCTGAGGGTCACCAGCGCCGACTGTCCGGGCGTCGACAACGGCAACCTGTCGCTGTCGGAGTTCAACGCCGCGATCAGCGCCTGCATCGACCACCAGCGCCAGGCCGCCCTGGACAGCCTGCTCAGCCGTTCGCTCCTCGCCCTGCTCGGCCTCGCCGTGATCGCCTTCGCGTTCGGCTACGCGATGGCCGGCCGCGTGCTGTCCCCGCTCGGCCGGATCACCCGCACCGCCCGCGCCGTGGCCGGCTCCGACCTGTCCCGGCGGATCGAGCTGGACGGCCCGGACGACGAGCTGAAGGAGCTCGCGGACACCTTCGACGACATGCTGGAGCGGCTGCAGCGGGCCTTCACCGCCCAGCAGCGCTTCGTCGGCAACGCCTCGCACGAGCTGCGCACACCGCTCGCGATCAACCGCACGCTCCTGGAGGTGCAGCTCTCCGACCCGCACGCGCCGATGGAGCTCCAGCAGCTCGGCAAGACCCTGCTGGCCACCAACGAGCGCAGCGAACAGCTCGTCGAGGGCCTGCTGCTGCTCGCCCGCAGCGACAACCAGATCGTCGAGCGCAAGCCGGTGGACCTCGCCGAGGTCGCCTCGCAGGCCATCGACCAGGTGCACGGGGAGGCGGAGGCCAAGGGGGTCGAGATCCGCGGCGAGCGCAAGCCGGCGGTCGTCCAGGGCAACGGCGTGCTGCTGGAGCGGATCGCCCTGAACCTGGTGCAGAACGCGGTGCGGTACAACGTGGCCGAGGAGGGGTGGGTGGAGGTCGTCACGGACGCCCAGCACGGTCAGGCGATCCTCGTCGTCACGAACACCGGACCGGTCGTCCCGGCGTACGAGATCGACAACCTCTTCGAGCCCTTCAGGCGGCTGCGCACCGAGCGCACCGGCAGCGACAAGGGCGTCGGCCTGGGCCTGTCCATCGCCCGCTCCGTGGCGAGGGCGCACGGCGGGCACATCTCGGCACAGCCGCGTGAGGGGGGTGGGCTCGTGATGCGAGTGGCGCTGCCGATCTGAGATCATTGCGCCGACACGCGGGGATGTTCGCTTTGCGCGGAAATTCCCGGGGCCGTTCCCGGCCTCACCGTGTGTGATCGATCACAGGGGCGGTTTTCCAGCCATCTACTCTCCGTGGCCATGCGAACCCTTGAAATGCCGGAAAAATCCCGGTTTTCAGGGGGCATGATCACGGGAAGTACACGGTGAGACCGCTTTGGAGCGGGGCATCCGGACCGTGTACGGTCCCGATCGCCATCCAAGCCGATCACTCTTGAGGAGTGCGGTTGGGTGTCGATTGAGTAACAGACCTTGATGTGAGGCAAAATCTCCGCCTCAGGTCGGGCACAAGTCCGGCCTCTCACGCGTTACGTGCGCTGGAGACACCGCATACACCCAGAGGGGGAGAGCGACATGGCAACCGATTACGACACCCCACGCAAGACCGACGACGACGTCGACTCGGACAGCCTGGAAGAGCTGAAGGCCAGGCGGAACGACAAGTCGACCTCCGCTGTGGACGTCGACGAGTTCGAGGCCGCCGAAGGCCTGGAGCTGCCCGGCGCAGACCTCTCGAACGAGGAACTGGCCGTCCGGGTACTGCCCAAGCAGCAGGACGAGTTCACTTGCATGAGCTGCTTCCTGGTGCACCACCGCAGCCAGCTGGCCCGGGAGAAGAACGGTCAGCCGATCTGCCGCGACTGCGACTGAGGCAGGGTCGGCCGTGACCGGCTCGACCCCTCCTTGGAAGCGCCGCATCCCCCACGGGGGAGCGGACTCGGAGCCGTCCGACGGCTCCCACGGCGCGCGTGACGATGAGCAAGGGCCATCCCGTACATCCGACCCGAACGGATCGGCGGGATCGCCCGCGCTCGCATCGGTCTCCGGGCGCGGTGACCCCGCCGTCCCGGCGGGTGGACCCGCGCCCGTGGCCCGGCGGCAGGCCGCGGCGATCCGGCACCGCGCCCGGCAGGCCGGAAAGGCGGCCAGAGACGGCGCGCGCGTGAGCGGCGGCCATGCCAGGGCGGTCTTCTCGTACCTCACCGACCGCGTCATCGACATGGCCCCGCGGATCCCCGTACGGGACCTCACCACGCTGCGCCGGCAGTTCCCGGGCCTCGGGCCCGAACAACTCGCGGACAAGCTGGTGGCGGGTGCGGCGGGCGCCTCCTCCACGGTCGGAGCGGGCGTCGGGGCGGCGGCGATGCTGCCGGTACCGCCCGCGATGCCGACCCAGCTGGCCGCGGAGGTCACCGGAGTCGCGGCGATCGAACTCAAGCTGATCGCGGAACTCCACGAGGTGTACGGGGCGCGGCCCCCCGGAAATCTGAAGGCCCGCAGTACCGCGTATCTGACCGTCTGGTCGCACGAGCGCCGGATCGACGTGCGGAATCCCTCGACGATCGACCTCGCCCTCGGGGGCAAGATGAGGCACCAGCTGCGCCGGCAGATCATGAAGCGGACGGCGCGGGGCCTGCCCAAGCTGACGCCCTTCATGGTGGGTGCCGCGGCCGGTGCCGTCATGAACCGGCGCGAAACCAGGAGGCTCGCCGCCCGCATCCGCGCCGACCTGCGCAAGATCCAGGTCCCGTGGGACGAACTGCCCCCGCTGCCGCCCCTGGAGACCCCCGGGCGTCCACTGCCGCCCCAGGACACCGACGACGGCTCCGACGGCGTCGAAGGCCCCGACACCACCAGCGGCTCGGGGGAACCCGGGAGCTGACGAGCCCGCCCTGGAACAACCTGTATCAGGATCACCTGTACGGGGCCGTGCGGCCCCGGGCTACGCGGCCTCGGGCTACGCGGCCCCGGGCTACGCGGCCTCGGGCTCCGCGGCCGCACGCGCCGCGCTCAGCGCCTGGGCCAGCCGCTCCGGCTCCCGCGTCGACAGGTACAGGTAGGGCGTGGGGTCCTCCGGGTCGGTGACGATGACCCGCAGCGCCCCGGGAATGTAGGCCCGCAGCAGCAGGAAGGCGCGGGTGTCGGCCTTGTGGGTGCGCCAGGCGCGCGCCTCCTCCGCGTCCAGCACCTCCGCCTCGCCGAGCGCCGTGACCGGGATCTTCGCCTCGCCCGCGATCAGCAGACCGCCCACGACCCGGATGCGCGGCGAGCCGTAGGAGCTCGCCACGACCGCCGCCGCCGCGGTGCCGCCGACCAGGCCGCCCAGCATCGGCAGGGTGCCGAAGGGAAGCAGGATCAGGGCGCAGGAGATGCCCAGCAGAAGGCTGATCAGCCACCAGGAACGGGGCGCGGTGAGGCGTTCTTCGTACGGTTGGGCGGAGAGCTGCATGAACCCAGCTTGGCACGGTGTCGGGCGCACGCCGACGCGCGGGTAAGGTCTGCGCCTGTGAGTGGTAGTTCCGCGGCTCTTCAGCCCCCGCCCGACGCCGTTGATCCGATCCGGCACCCCGACGCCCCCGCGCCCGGCGAACTCCTCGGCTCGCACTACGCGGCGTGTTTCGGCTGCGGCGGGGAGCAGCCGCACGGGCTGCACCTCCAGGTGCGGGCCGGTGAGGGTGTCCGCATCACCGCCGAGTTCACCGTGCAGCCTGCCCACCAGGGTGCGCCCGGCCTCGCCCACGGCGGGGTCCTCGCGACCGCCCTCGACGAGGCCCTCGGCTCGCTGAGCTGGCTGCTGCGGACGATCGCCGTGACCGGGCGGCTGGAGACGGACTACGTGCGCCCGGTACCGGTCGGCACCACCCTGCATCTGGAGGCCGAGGTCACCGCGGTGGCCGGGCGGAAGATCTACTCCCGGGCCACCGGACGTGTCGGCGGCCCCGACGGGCCGGTCGCCGTCCGCGCCGAGGCCCTGTTCGTCGAGGTCAAGGTCGACCACTTCGTCGATCACGGTCGCGATCGGGAGATCCAGGCCGCCATGAACGACCCGGACCAGGTCCGGCGCGTCCGCGCCTTCGAGGTGAACCCGTGAGCCGTGAGCCCCTGAACGTGCTGATCCGACGTGTCGACGCCGACGTACCGCTTCCGGCGTACGAGCACCCCGGCGACGCGGGCGCCGATCTGCGCACCACCGTGGCGTGCGAACTGGCCCCGGGGGAGCGGGCCGTGCTGCCCACGGGTGTGTCTGTCGCGCTCCCGGAGGGGTACGCGGCCTTCGTGCACCCGCGATCCGGACTCGCCGCCCGCTGCGGTGTCGCCCTCGTGAATGCCCCGGGGACGGTTGATGCCGGGTACCGTGGGGAGATCAAGGTGATCGTGGTGAATCTCGACCCGCGCGAGTCCGTGCGGTTCGAGCGCTTCGACCGGATTGCCCAACTGGTCGTCCAGCAGGTCGAGAGGGTCCGCTTCCAGGAGGTGGCGGAGCTTCCCGACTCGGCGCGGGCCGAGGGGGGCTTCGGGTCCACCGGCGGCCACGCCGCCGTGGACGGCGCGAGCGGCACGAAGGGCCGGGCCGCCGTGGGCGGACCGGCGGGTGGGAATCGATACGCTTCGGTCGTATCCGACCGGGAAGGACAGTGACGTGTTCGGACGTCGCAAGAAGAAGGGTGCCGCCGAGGACGCGGCCGGCGAGGCCGAGCAGGTCGTCGACAGCGTCGACACCGAGGCGGACGTAGACGTGGAGGGCGAGCGCGAGCGTGTGAGGCTCGAGCCCGAACCGCGGCCCGACGGGCCCTGGGACGGCTCCGAGGTGCGCGAGCCCGCCGAGGGCCGGGTGGACCTCGGCGGCATGTTCGTGCCCGGCATCGAGGGCATGGAGCTGCGGGTCGAGGTCGCGGGCGACGCGATCGTCGCGGCGACCGTCGTCCTGCAGGACAGCGCCATCCAGTTGCAGGCCTTCGCCGCGCCCAAGCGCGAGGGCATCTGGGGCGAGGTGCGCGAGGAGATCGGCAGCGGCATCACCCAGCAGGGCGGCATCGTCGACGAGGTCGAGGGGCCGCTGGGCTGGGAGCTGCGCGCGCAGGTGCCGGTGCAGCTGCCGGACGGCACGGGCGGTTACCAGGTCGTGCGGTTCGTCGGCGTGGACGGCCCCCGCTGGTTCCTGCGCGGAGTGATCTCCGGTCAGGGCGCGGTGCAGCCGCAGGCGGCCGGACTGCTCGAGCAGATCTTCCGGGACACGGTCGTGGTCCGCGGCGAGGGCCCGATGGCGCCCCGCGACCCGATCGTCCTGAAGCTGCCGAACGACGCGCAGATGGTGCCCGAGGGCGTCCAGCAGGACGAGGGCCAGTCCCGCTTCTCCGGCGGGATGGGCCAGCTTCAGCGCGGACCGGAGATCACCGAGGTCCGCTGAGAAGGGTCACCGACAGGACTCAGGGCCGTACCTCACGGGGTGCGGCCCTCCGCTGTACGCGGCCTTCTTCGCGGTCCCGGCCGGAAACCTTCGCGAACGTCCGTCCGTTTGGTTGGTGATCGCATGTTGAAGGGACGGGCGCGGCTGGTGATACTGGCGCCCGGTCCATGGGGGACGGAAACGGGGAGGGTACATGAGCCAGGTGATCACCGAGACCATGGTGCGCGTCGAGGACGTCCACAAGTCCTACGGACAGGCGGCGGCCGCCGTGCACGCCCTGCGTGGAGTCTCCTTCGAGGTGCCGCGGGGCGAACTGGTCGCCCTCAAGGGCCGCTCCGGCTCCGGCAAGACGACACTGCTCAACATCGTCGGCGGGCTCGACGAGCCGGACCGGGGACGGGTCCACGTCGACGGCCGCGACCTGTCCGAACTCGGCGAGGACGGCCTTCTCGGCCTGCGCCGGGACCGTATCGGGTTCGTCTTCCAGTCCTTCGGGCTCATCCCGATCCTCACCGCCGCGGAGAACGTCGGCGTGCCGTTGCGGCTGCGCCGCGCCGATCCGCGCGCCCGGGAGGAGCGCGTCGAGCTGCTGCTGTCCCTGGTCGGCCTCGCCGACCACGCCCGCCAGCGGCCCGGTGAGCTCTCCGGCGGCCAGCAGCAGCGCGTGGCCATCGCCCGTGCCCTCGCCAACGAGCCGGCGCTCCTGATAGCCGACGAGCCGACCGGCCAGCTCGACGCGGAGACCGGCCACGCCGTGATGGAGCTGCTGCGCGCGGTCGTCCGCAGCGAGCAGGTCACCGCCCTGGTCGCGACCCACGACGCGACCCTCCTGGACCTCGCCGACCGGGTTCTGGAGCTGCGCGACGGCAAGATCGTCGAATCGTGACGCCCAGACACCGTGACGCCGTCTCGCTGCCGCGCCGTGACGCCCTGACTTCGTGACGCCGCGACGCCGTAACGCTGTGGCGTCCGCACGTCGTAAGCCGTGACGCCGTGCACGTCAGGGTTGCGTCAAAGACGGCCATCCGCCCCCGCGCGACCCCTTATGTCGCGAATATCGGCCGTAGGGTCGACGCGGCAGACACACGGCGTCCACAGCCGTGAGGGGAAGACAATGGGGCCATGGGACGCGGCAAGCTTCGGATCTACCTCGGTGCGGCACCGGGCGTCGGCAAGACGTACGCGATGCTGTCCGAGGCACACCGCCGGGTGGAGCGGGGCACCGACTGCGTCGTGGGGTTCGTCGAGCACCACGACCGGCTGCGCACCGAGGTGATGCTGCACGGCCTGGAGCAGGTCCCCCGCAAGGCGCTGGAGTACCGCGGGACCACCTTCACCGAGATGGACGTCGACGTCGTGCTGCGCCGCGCCCCGGCCGTCGCCCTGGTGGACGAACTCGCCCACACCAACATCCCCGGCTCCCGCAACGCCAAGCGCTGGCAGGACGTGGAGGAACTGCTCGCGGCCGGCGTCGACGTCATCTCCACGGTCAACATCCAGCACCTGGAGTCCCTCGGCGACGTCGTCGAGTCGATCACAGGCATCCGGCAGCGCGAGACCGTCCCGGACGAGGTGGTGCGGCGGGCCGACCAGATCGAACTGGTCGACATGTCGCCGGAGGCCCTGCGCCGCCGGATGGCGCACGGCAACATCTACAAATCGGACAAGGTCGACGCCGCCCTGTCCAACTACTTCCGGCCCGGCAACCTCACCGCGCTGCGCGAACTGGCCCTGCTGTGGGTGGCCGACCGGGTCGACGAATACCTCCAGCGCTACCGCAGCGAGCACCAGGTCTCCAAGATCTGGGGCTCGCGCGAGCGGATCGTGGTCGGTCTGACCGGCGGCCCCGAGGGGCGCACGCTGATCCGCCGGGCGGCCCGGCTGGCCGAGAAGGGTGCCGGAGGGGAGGTCATGGCCGTCTACATCGCCCGCAGCGACGGACTGTCCTCCGCCTCCCCGAAAGAACTGACCGTCCAGCGCACCCTCGTGGAGGACCTGGGCGGCACCTTCCACCATGTCGTCGGCGACGACATACCCGCCGCGCTGCTCGACTTCGCCCGCGGGGTCAACGCCACCCAGATCGTGCTGGGCTCCTCGCGCCGCAAGACCTGGCAGTACGTCTTCGGACCGGGCGTGGGCGCCACGGTGGCCCGCGAGTCGGGCCCCGACCTCGACGTGCACATCGTCACCCACGGACAGGTCGCCAAGGGGCGGGGACTGCCGGTGGCCCGCGGCGCCCGGCTCGGCCGCGCCCGGATCGTCTGGGGCTGGACGGTCGCGGTCGCCGGACCGGTGGCCCTCGCGCTGCTGCTGAACACCGGGGACATCGGCCTGGCCAACGACATGCTGCTGTTCCTGGCCCTGACGGTGGCCGCGGCCCTGCTGGGCGGGCTGCTGCCGGCGCTCGCCTCGGCAGCCGTCGGATCGCTTCTGCTGAACTACTACTACACCCCGCCCCTGCACCGGCTGACCATCGCCGACCCCAAGAACATCGTCGCCATCGCGATCTTCGTCGGCGTCGCCGTGTCCGTGGCCTCCGTGGTGGACCTCGCGGCCCGCCGCACCCACCAGGCCGCCCGGCTGCGCGCCGAGGCGGAGATACTGTCCTTCCTCGCTGGCAGCGTGCTGCGCGGCGAGACCAGCCTGGAGGCGCTCCTGGAGCGGGTCCGCGAGACCTTCGGCATGGAGTCGGTGGCGCTGCTCGAACGGCAGAGCGACGTGGACCCCTGGACCTGCGCCGGCCGCGTGGGCACGGGCGGACCGCTCCAGCGCCCGGAGGACGCCGACGTGGACATGCCCGTCGGCGACCACATGGCGCTGGCGCTGACCGGACGGGTGCTGCCCGCCTCCGACCGCCGGGTGCTGGCCGCCTTCGCCGCCCAGGCCGCCGTCGTCCTGGAGCGCCGGCGCCTCCAGGAGGAGGCCGACCGGTCCCGCGCCCTCGCGGAGGGCAACCGCATCCGCACCGCGCTGCTCGCCGCCGTCAGCCACGATCTGCGCACACCGCTCGCCGGGATCAAGGCGGCCGTCTCCTCGCTCAGGTCCGAGGACGTCGAGTGGTCCGAGGAGGACCGCGCCGAACTGCTCCAGGGCATCGAGGAGGGCGCCGACCGGCTCGACCACCTCGTGGGCAACCTGCTGGACATGTCCCGCCTCCAGACCGGCACCGTCACCCCGCTGATCCGCGAGATCGACCTCGACGAGGTGGTGCCGATGGCGCTGGGCGGGGTGCCCGAGGACAGCGTGCACCTGGACATCCCGGAGTCCCTGCCGATGGTCGCCGTCGACCCCGGGCTGCTGGAGCGCGCGGTCGCCAACCTGGTGGAGAACGCCGTGAAGTACAGTCCGCCGGACGAGCCGGTGCTGGTGTCCGCCAGCGCCATGGCCGACCGGGTCGAGGTCCGGGTCGTCGACCGCGGACCGGGCGTCCCGGACGAGGCCAAGGACCGCATCTTCGAGCCGTTCCAGCGGCACGGCGACGCCCCGCGCGGAGCAGGCGTCGGCCTCGGCCTCGCCGTGGCGCGCGGCTTCGCCGAGGCCATGAGCGGCACGCTCGAGGCCGAGGACACGCCCGGCGGCGGTCTGACGATGGTCCTCACCCTGCGGGCCGCGGAGAGCCTTCGCGCCCCCGCACGGCTCGCCGAACCAGAAAGGCAAACCACATGACGCGGGTGCTGGTGGTCGACGACGAGCCGCAGATCGTGCGTGCGCTCGTGATCAACCTCAAGGCACGCAAGTACGAGGTCGACGCCGCCTCCGACGGCCGGACCGCCCTCGACCTCGCCGCCTCCCGCCACCCCGACGTGGTCGTCCTCGACCTCGGCCTGCCCGACATGGACGGCGTCGAGGTGATCAGGGGCCTGCGCGGCTGGACCCGGGTGCCGATCCTGGTGCTGTCCGCCCGCCACTCCTCCGACGAGAAGGTCCAGGCGCTGGACGCGGGCGCCGACGACTACGTCACCAAGCCCTTCGGCATGGACGAGCTGCTGGCCCGGCTGCGGGCCGCAGTCCGCCGCGCCGAGCCCGTCGGGAGCGGCGAGGACGGTGTGCTGGTGGAGACCGAGGACTTCACCGTCGACCTGGCCGCGAAGAAGGTCAACCGGGCCGGCAAGGACGTACGGCTCACCCCGACCGAATGGCATCTGCTGGAGGTGCTGGTGCGCAACACCGGCCGGCTGGTCAGCCAGAAGCAGCTCCTCCAGGAGGTGTGGGGGCCGTCGTACGGCACGGAGACGAACTATCTGCGCGTGTACATGGCACAGCTGCGCAGGAAGCTGGAGGCCGACCCCTCGCACCCCAAGCACTTCGTCACCGAGCCGGGGATGGGCTACCGCTTCGAGAAGTGAGCGGTTACGTCGCCCTCCAGGCACCCCGGTACGCTTCAGACATGAGTGCTGTTCCTCGTTCCGAAAAGCCGGCGGGCAGGTTCCGGCGCATGCTCGACCGGCTTTCCTCGTCGCAGGAGGACCTGGAGTCCGAGGAACTGCGGGAGGACGCCGAGACCGCGGGCTGTACGCGGATCGGCGACTGCACCGACCGGCAGATCGTCACGGTTACTGGTACCTTGCGCACGGTCACCCTGCGTCCACGTGCCGGAGTCCCGGCCCTGGAGGCCGAGTTGTTCGACGGCACGGCCGCGCTGGACGTGGTGTGGCTCGGCAGGCGCTCCATCGTCGGCATAGAACCGGGGCGCAGGCTGATCGCATCGGGCCGGATCTCGATGAGCCGGGGCCGCCGGGTGCTGTTCAATCCCAAGTACGAACTGCGACCCCTGGGACGGGAGTAGCCGGTGACGTCACTCGACAAGCCGACCGAAAACACGACTGCCGAAGACGACGCCAGGGCGGTGACGGAGGCCGCCCTGTTCGAGGCGTTCGGCGGGGTGCGGGGCATGGTCGAGACGGTGCTGCCCGGCCTCCTCTTCGTCACCATCTTCACGATCAACAAGGACCTGCACTGGTCGGCGATCGCCGCGCTGGCCGTGTCGCTGGTGCTGGTCGTGGTCCGGCTGGCGAGGCGGGACACCGTCAAGCACGCCTTCAGCGGTGTCTTCGGCGTCGCCTTCGGTGTCGTCTTCGCGATGATGACCGGCAACGCCAAGGACTTCTACCTGCCCGGCATGATCTACACGCTGGGCCTGGCCGTGGCGTACATCGTGACCACGCTGGCCGGGGTCCCGCTGATCGGCCTGATGCTCGGCCCGGTCTTCAAGGAGAACCTCTCCTGGCGCACCCGCAACCCGGGCCGCAAGAAGGCCTACGCCAAGGCGAGCTGGGCCTGGGGCCTGATCCTGCTCGCCAAGTGCGCGATCCTCTTTCCGCTGTACTGGTGGGCCGACACCACCCAGCTCGGCTGGGTCCTGGTCACGCTGAAGATCCCGCCGTTCCTGCTGGCGGTCTGGCTGACCTGGGTCTTCCTCGCGAAGGCGCCCGCGCCCATCGACGTGTTCGCGGAGATGGAGGCGGAGGAGAAGGCCGAGGAGGAGCGCAAGGCGGCCCTGGCGCAGGAGGACGGCGAGGCACCGGCTGCCGGCCGTCACCGCCGCCAGACCTGAGCACCGCCCGTACGAACGGCGAAAGGCGCCCGGATCTCCGGGCGCCCCTCGCCGTATGCGGACGTCGGTACTCGTACCGGGCGCCCCGCCCCGTTCGTGTCGTGCGTGCCGGGCGTCAGCGGTCCCGGCGCACCGACAGCAGGTCCTCCAGCTGCTCCTCACGGGCCTGCGCGGCCACGAACAGCAGCTCGTCACCCGCCTCCAGGGAGTCCTCCCGGGACGGGGTGAGCACCCGGGTGCCGCGGATGATGGTGACCAGCGAGGTGTCCTCGGGCCACTCGACGTCCCCGACCTGGGTGCCGGCCAGCGCCGACTCCTCCGGCAGGGTCAGCTCCACGAGGTTGGCGTCGCCGTGGCTGAAGCGCAGCAGCCGGACCAGGTCGCCGACGCTCACCGCCTCCTCGACCAGCGCGGACATCAGACGCGGGGTGGACACGGCCACATCCACGCCCCAGGCCTCGTTGAACAGCCACTCGTTCTTCGGGTTGTTCACGCGGGCCACCACCCGCGGCACGCCGTACTCCGTCCTCGCCAGCAGGGAGACGACCAGGTTCACCTTGTCGTCGCCCGTCGCGGCGATCACCACGTTGCAGCGCTGAAGCGCCGCCTCGTCCAGCGAGGTGATCTCGCAGGCGTCGGCCAGAAGCCACTCGGCCTGCGGCACGCGCTCGACCGAGATGGCGGTCGGCGCCTTGTCGATGAGAAGGACCTCGTGGCCGTTCTCCAGCAGCTCGCCCGCGATCGAGCGACCGACCGCCCCGGCACCGGCAATGGCGACCCTCATCAGTGACCGCTCTCCTCTTCCGGGCCCTCGGCGAACGCCGCCTCGACCTTCTCCACGTCGTCCGTCCGCATCATCACGTGCACGAGGTCGCCCTCCTGGAGCACCGTCTGCGAACTCGGCAGGATCGACTCGCCGAGGCGGGTCAGGAACGCCACCCGGACGCCCGTCTCCTCCTGGAGTCTGCTGATCTTGTGGCCCACCCACTTCGGGGAGGCGTGCACCTCGGCGAGCTGGACGCCGCCGGTGGGGTCGCGCCACAGCGGCTCGGCGCCCGAGGGCAGCAGTCGGCGGAGCATCTGGTCGGCCGTCCAGCGGACCGTGGCCACGGTCGGGATGCCCAGGCGCTGGTACACCTCGGCGCGGCGGGGGTCGTAGATACGGGCCGCGACGTTCTGCACGCCGAACATCTCGCGGGCCACCCGCGCGGAGATGATGTTCGAGTTGTCGCCGCTGGAGACGGCCGCGAAGGCACCGGCCTCCTCGATGCCCGCCTCGCGCAGGGTGTCCTGGTCGAAGCCGATTCCGGTGACCCGGCGGCCACCGAACCCGGGGCCCAGCCGGCGGAAGGCGGTGGGGTCCTGGTCGATCACGGCGACCGTGTGGCCCTGTTGCTCCAGGGTCTGGGCGAGAGCGGAGCCCACTCTCCCGCAGCCCATGATGACGATGTGCACGACCGTCCTTCCGATGTCAATAGCGACTGCTGAGTCCCATCAGGGTCTCAGACAGAGGGACAAGCTACACATGCCCGGTTCGGGGCGGGCACCCCCCTACCGCATCCTTAACGCCTCCGCCGTGGGCGGCGTCTCACTCGGCCTCGAGAGGGCGGCGCCGAGTGATGCTGCGCACGCTGCGCAAGGTCAGGAATCCGAGGCCGAACAAGGCAGCGGCGGCGCCGATCAGCTCCGCGGTCGTGGGCATGGGGCCTCCGGGGGGTCGGCGGGGAGCGGGGTCCAGACATCCAGGCACGGCGCACATCCCGCCTGCGGAATCCGCAGGATCTTCGTGTCCGGAATTCACTCGTGAGGCAGATCCGGGACGGCAGGTGCACGACCCGGGGGGTTAAGGCCTACGATCCTCTGTTGTGTCCAAACTGACCGACGTGCCCAAACGTATTCTGATCGGGCGCGCACTGCGCAGTGACCGGCTGAGCGAAACGCTCCTGCCGAAGCGCATCGCCCTCCCCGTCTTCGCCTCCGACTCGCTGTCCTCCGTGGCGTACGCGCCCGGCGAGGTCCTGCTGGTCCTGTCCGTCGCGGGCGTGTCGGCGTACCACTTCAGCCCCTGGATAGCGGTCGCGGTGGCCGTGCTGATGCTGACCGTGGTCGCCTCCTACCGGCAGAACGTGCACGCCTACCCGAGCGGCGGCGGCGACTACGAGGTGGCGACCACCAACCTCGGCTCCAAGGCGGGCCTGACCGTCGCCAGCGCGCTGCTGGTCGACTACGTCCTGACCGTCGCCGTCTCCATCTCCTCCGGTATCGAGAACCTCGGCTCCGCCGTCCCCTTCGTCGTCGAGCACAAGGTGCTGTGCGCGGTCACCGTCATCGTGCTGCTGACGCTGATGAACCTGCGCGGGGTGAAGGAGTCGGGCACGCTCTTCGCCATCCCCACGTACGTGTTCGTCACCGGCGTCTTCATCATGATCGCCTGGGGCGCCTTCCGTGGACTCGTCCTCGGCGACACGATGCGGGCGCCGACCGCCGACTTCCACATCAAGGCCGAACACCAGGGACTCGCCGGCTTCGCCCTCGTCTTCCTGCTGCTGCGCGCCTTCTCCTCCGGCTGCGCCGCGCTCACCGGCGTCGAGGCGATCTCCAACGGCGTCCCCGCCTTCCGCAAGCCGAAGTCCAGGAACGCGGCGAGCACGCTGGCGATGATCGGCCTGCTGGCCGTGACGATGTTCTGCGGCATCGTCACGCTGGCCATGACGACCGGCGTCCGCATGTCCGACAACCCGGCCGCCAACCTCCTGCGGGGCGGCGTCCCGGTCGGCCCGGACTATGTGCAGAACCCGGTGATCTCCCAGGTCGCCGAGGCCGTCTTCGGCAAGGGCAGCTTCCTGTTCCTCATCCTGGCCGCGGCGACGGCGCTGGTCCTCTTCCTGGCCGCCAACACCGCGTACAACGGCTTCCCGGTGCTCGGCTCGATCCTCGCCCAGGACCGCTTCCTGCCCCGCCAGCTGCACACCCGCGGCGACCGGCTCGCCTTCTCCAACGGCATCGTGCTGCTCGCGGGCGCCGCCGCCCTGCTGGTCGTCGTCTACGGCGCCGACTCGACCCGGCTGATCCAGCTGTACATCGTCGGCGTGTTCGTGTCCTTCACGCTCAGCCAGGTCGGCATGGTCAAGCACTGGAACCGCCACCTGGCCACCGAGCGGGACCCGGCCAAGCGCAGCCACATGATCCGCTCCCGCGCCATCAACACTTTCGGGGCCTTCCTCACCAGCACGGTGCTGGTCGTCGTCCTCGTCACCAAGTTCACGCACGGCGCCTGGGTGGCCCTGCTCGGCATGTGCATCTTCTTCGCGACGATGACCGCGATCCGCAAGCACTACGACCGGGTCGCCGAGGAGCTCACGGCCCCCGACGACCCGGGCGACGACACCGTCCGGCCCTCCCGCGTCCACTCCGTGGTCCTCATCTCCAAGATCCACCGTCCCGCCTTGCGCGCCCTGGCGTACGCCAAGCTGATGCGCTCGGACACCCTGGAGGGGCTCACCGTCAACGTGGACCCGGCCGAGACCCGGGCGCTGCGCGAGGAGTGGGAGCGGCGCGGCATCGACGTACCCCTGAAGGTGCTCGACTCGCCCTACCGCGAGGTCACCCGCCCGGTCATCGAGTACGTGAAGAGCCTGCGCAAGGAGTCCCCGCGCGACGCCGTCTCGGTGATCATCCCCGAGTACGTCGTCGGTCACTGGTACGAGCACCTGCTGCACAACCAGAGCGCGCTGCGCCTGAAGGGCCGGCTGCTGTTCACGCCGGGCGTGATGGTCACCTCGGTGCCCTACCAGCTGGCTTCCTCCGAGGCGGCCAAGCAGCGCGCCCGCAGGCGCCAGGACTGGAACGCGCCCGGCGCGGTGCGGCGTGGCCCGGCTCAGGAGCGCCCGAAGGAGCCGAAGGAGTCGCCGGCCGTGAAGGGCTGACCGGCTTCTGCTCGGCGCCGCACCTGATGGTGAACGGCCGGACGGCACCCACGTAGACTGGTGGGCTGTTGTCCGGCCGTACGCCTTTCCCGATCTGGAGTCACCCCACCATGCAGGCAGAACCGAAGAACTCGCAGGTGGGACCGGAGCCCGGCGGCTCGGGGGCGGGCCGGGAGCAGGGCGGCTCGCTGGTGGGGCAGGAGTACGAGGTCGAGATCGGCCCCGTCGCCCACGGCGGCCACTGCATCGCCCGCACCACCGAGGGCCAGGTGCTGTTCGTACGGCACGCGCTGCCCGGCGAGCGGGTCGTGGCCCGGGTGACCGAGGGCGAGGAGGGCGCACGCTTCCTGCGCGCGGACGCGGTGCGGATCATCGACGCCTCCAAGGACCGCGTCGAGGCCCCCTGCCCCTACGCCGGACCCGGCCGCTGCGGCGGCTGCGACTGGCAGCACGCCAAGCCGGGAGCCCAGCGGCGGCTCAAGGGCGAGGTGATCGCCGAGCAGCTGAAGCGGCTCGCGGGCCTCACGCCCGAGGAGGCCGGCTGGGACGGCACGGTCATGCCCGCCGAGGGCGACAAGCTGCCCGCGGGTGAGGTCCCGCAGTGGCGCACCCGCGTGCAGTACGCGGTCGACCCCGCCACGGGGAAGGCCGGCCTGCGCCGCCACCGCTCGCACGAGGTCGAGCCGATCGACCACTGCATGATCGCGGCTCCCGGAGTGAGCGAACTGGGCGTCGAGCGGCGCGACTGGACCGGCATGGAGTCCGTCGAGGCGATCGCGGCCACGGGCTCGCAGGACCGCCAGGTGATCCTGACCCCGCGCCCGGGCGCCCGCCTGCCGCTGGTGGAACTGGACAAGCCGGTCTCCGTCCTCCGGGTCGACGAGAAGACCGGCGGCGTCCACCGCGTGCACGGCCGGCCCTTCGTCCGCGAACGCGCCGACGGCCGCACCCACCGCGTGGGCGGGGGCGGCTTCTGGCAGGTCCACCCGAAGGCGGCGGACACCCTGGTCACGGCAGTCATGCAGGGCCTCCTGCCCCGCAAGGGCGACATGGCCCTCGACCTGTACTGCGGCGTCGGCCTCTTCGCCGGCGCCCTGGCCGACCGCATCGGCGACAAGGGCGCGGTGCTCGGCATCGAGTCCGGCAAGCGCGCGGTGGAGGACGCCCGGCACAACCTCGCCGACTTCCCCCGCGTCCGCATCGAACAGGGCAAGGTCGAGTCCGTCCTCCCGCGCACCGGCATCACCGAGGTCGACCTGATCGTCCTCGACCCGCCCCGCGCCGGCGCCGGCCGCACCACGGTCACCCACCTCACCTCCCTCGCCGCCCGCCGCATCGCCTACGTGGCCTGCGACCCGGCCGCCCTGGCCCGCGACCTGGCGTACTTCCGCGAGGGCGGCTACCGGGTGCGGACGCTGCGGGCGTTCGACCTGTTCCCGATGACGCATCATGTGGAGTGCGTGGCGATTCTGGAGCCCGCGCAAAAGGGCCTCTGAGCTGCTGCTTTTCGTGTGATCCGGGCCAATGGCGGGTTGAGGCGACCTGTTTCCGGCAGTCCACCGCGTGGAGCGTGCCGCAGGCTCGCGCCACGTGTCTCACCTGCGGCTTCGCGCAGCGGTGCGCGGGTGACGAGTGCTCTGCCCCGACCTCGTGACGGGCGGTCGGGGAGACGTCTTGACGCTAGTTCGACGCTGATTCTGGCGGAGCGTCATGATGCTCGCTCGGTGGGCTGTCGAGCCAAGTCGCAGGTCCTGGCCGGCGCCCGCGGTCTCAATCTCGGCGGCCGCCAGTGCACGGTTGTGGCGCACGGAGGGCCAGAAGGACCAGGCGATCAGGTGACGCCCACGAGGCATCGTCACCCACCCTGCTCGGCACGTCGGGCCGGCCCTGGGCCGGCACATCTTCTCACCCGCCGATCACGGGCTTGACCTTGACATAGTGACAAGGTGTCCCCTGGGTGCAGGAGGTGGTTTCGATCAACCCGACAAACGGAACCCTGCAGAACGCTCGGGTGGCCAACGCCCTGAGCGCCGAGAACCCGTCGGTCCGGCTTCAGGCGGCCCTGGCGGTCGGTTCGAACGCCGCCCCCGGCTTCCTGGAGACGCTCGTCGAGCGGTGCGCGGTCGAGCCGGACTTCTTCGTGCGGGACATGCTGTCCTGGGCGTTGACCCGCCTCTCGCCGGAGATCACGCTGCCCCGGATTCGCCAGGAACTCGACTCCGAGCGCACTCGGGCCCGCAGCCAGGCGTTGCACACGCTCTCCAAGATCGGCGACAAGAGCGCGTGGGCCTGGATCACGCGCGACATGCTGCGCGACGCCGACGACGAGGTCGCGCGGACCGCGTGGCGCGTCGCGGTCGTCCTCGTGCCCGAGGACGAGAAGAAAGACCTGATCGACGAACTGGTCATGCAGCTCGGCCGCGGCGACCGCAATGTGCAGCTGAGCCTGAGCCGGGCCCTCGTCGACCTCGGCAACGTGACCAAGCCCGCCCTGGAGAAGGCCGCGGCGAGCCCCGACCCGGCGGTGGCCGCGCACGCCAGTGCCACCGAGCTGCTCCGGCAGAATCCGGAGACCGGTTTCGACGCGGCCATCGACGAGGCGAAGCGAGTCGTGATCCTCGGCCCGGAACGAGCCGCTGCCGCGGAGACCGCCGAGCCTACGGAGCCGACCGAGTCGACGGAGGCTGCCAAGCGCGTGAAGGCTGCTGCGGAGACCGCGTAATGCTGATCGGTGATGTGGCCCGTCACTCGGGGGTGAGCCCCCGGATGCTCCGGCACTACGACGCCCTCGGGCTGGTGCGACCGACGGGTCGCACCGTCGGCGGCTACCGTGAGTACTCCGCTGAGGACGTCCGCAGGATCTTCCACGTGGAGAGCCTGCGGTCCCTCGGGCTCTCGCTCAAGCAGATCGGGCGCGCGCTGGAGGACCCGGCCTTCACGCCGTCCGCCCTCGTCAGCGACCTCATCCGGTGGACGGAAGACCGCTTGGAGCGGGAACAGGAGCTGCTGGAGCGGCTCCGCGCTGTCGATGCGTCGGCGCCCACCGGCTGGCAGGACGTCCTGCGCATCGTCGAACTCATGCAGGGGCTCAACTCGACCAGTGCCGCCCGCAGGCAGCAGGCCGTCCTGGCCCGGCCGGAGGGCGTGTCGGTTCCCGCCGTGCTGCTGGCCGGGGCGCTCCTGGCCGAATCCGACCCCAACGTCGCGGGCGCCCTGCGCTGGGCGCTCGCCCGATCGGGCGGCGACGGCGTGGCGGCACTGGCCGCCGGCGTGCACTCGGAGGACGTCGACATCCGGCGACGCGCGGTGCTGGCGATCGCCGAGATGGCCGAGGCCCCAGGTGCGACCGCGGTGCTTGCGGACGCGCTCGGGGACCCGGACACGGGGGTGCGCAGACAGGCCGCTCTGGCGTTGGGCAGGCGTGGCGTGACCGGGGCCGTGCCGACACTCGTCGGCATGGTGGTCGAGGGTTCCAACGACGTCGAAGCGGCGGAGGTCCTGGGAACGCTGTCCCAGGACCCCGGGTGCGCGGACCGGATCATGACCGCACTGGTCGACGAACTCGCCGCGCCCACCGCGGACTCCGCGACGCGGATACGTCTGACCCAGGCGCTGGTCGAGCTGTCGGGGACCACCGTGCAGGAGGTCCTTCGCCAACTGGCCCACGACGACGACCGCGCTGTCGCCCTCGTTGCCTCGGCCTTCGTCACGGTTGTCGACGAGCGGTCTCCCGAAGACCGAGGCGACGAGGGTTCCTGAAGTCGCACGACCGAAGCGCCGCGGCACCCTGTTTTCGATCCCGGCGGTGCGTGTCGAGGGCAGCCATTGCTGTAGGTGGCGGTTTGTGCGTGTACATGATGCGCAGTGCGGGCGGTGGGGCAGCGATGGGCGCTGCCCCACCGGAAGTTCAGAGGTGCGAGTCGGCCGCCAGCGTGGTGAACGCCGTCCAGGCGTCGGGGGATACGGCCAGTGCCTGCCTGTCCGTGTCCTTCGAGTCCCGGACGAGAATGGTCTCAGGGCGCATGGCGACCTCGATGCAGTTGTCGCCGGAGCTGCCGCTGTAACTGCTCTTGAACCAGGCCAGTTCAGTGGTCTTCATGGTGCTCCTCGCATCTGCTTCAGCAAGCTTACGGTGGCTTCACGGCCGAGGGCCTGTGAACGCAGCTTGCCATAGCGCTGGAGCATAGCGCTGACATCTTTCGGCGATGTGATCAGAATGCTCGACTGCTGGCCTTCGGAGTAGCCCACCCACTCGTGTTGAGGTGTCTCCGCGAGATACATCAGGCCGTCGATCCCCGCGTGATCGTACTGGCGCAGGGGCATCACCTGGATCTCAACGTTCCTTCGAGCACCTTGCTCCAGCAGGTGATCCAGCAGTTGTCGCGCGACCTCTGGTCCACCCATCTGCCGCTCAAGCAAAGCTTGTTCAATGACGAAACTGAAGGCCGTGTTCGGCCTGTCGGTCAGGAGCTGTTGCCGCTCGAGTCGTGCCATGACCTGGCGTTCGATCTGATCCTCGGACAGAGGCGGCAGCCTCCGCTCGAAGATTGCGCGGATGTACGGCTCGGGCTGCAACAACCCCGGAATGGCCCGACACTCGTACGCGTACAGCGAGATCGCCTCCTCCTCGATCCCCGCCCACTGCCGGAACCAGGACGCCAGCCCCGCCTTCCGCGTCAGGCTCTTCGCCGCAGCGCCCAGCACCCGTGCCGCGACCGCGCCGAGGACCTCCTCCGACCGCTTCAGCAGATCCTTCGGCGGGAAGCGTTTGCCCTGCTCGATCTTGGCGATGTACGCGGGCGAGTAGCGCACCAGCGGGGCGAACTGCTCCTGTGTCAGGGCGGCTTCCTCCCGCAGGGCCTTGAGGACCGCGCCGAAGGTCTTCAGGCTGTCGGAGAGTTCCGGCTCGCAGCTCCCGCCCACTCCGCCCTCGTTGTCCGTCGTCATCGCAGCCGCCTTCCGCTGTGCCGCCGGGCCGTACTGTTCGCCGTCCGCGCTGCGCCACGCCAGACCGATCAATGCTCACGCACAGCGACCGACCCAGTCCAGTGCGTGCACCGGTACAACGTGATCTGTATCGGCGGCGGACCTGCCGACGGCCCGTCAACTGCCTGCAAGCTGACCCACATGCCAGCCCTGAACCGCCGATCCAGCACCCCCGTGCGCACGTTCACGCAGTGTTTCTCCGCCACCCGGCGCGGTGCCCGCCTCGCCCGGCTGCTCGCCGCGCACCAGCTCACCGAGTGGGGACACCCCCGAGGGACCGAGGCGCACGACAGTGTCGTCCTCGTCGTCGCCGAACTCGCTGCGAACGCCGTTCTCCACGGCCGTGTCCCGGGACGGGACTTCGCCCTCGCCCTGTCCTTCGAGGAGGGCCGGGACGTCGTCCGGATCGAGGTGACCGACACCCACCCCGCCCTGCCGGCGCGCATGACTCCCGGCCCGGACGAGGACGGGGGCCGTGGCCTGGTCCTCGTCGACGCGCTCGCCGTCGACTGGGGTCTACGGGACCGCCTCGGTCCCGGCAAGACGGTATGGGCCGAGTGCGCCCTGTCATCGAATGCACAGCCCGGGAGTTGACGCCGGCCACGCACCAAGTGCTCTCCTCGCTCTCCCCGGCCCTGGCGCCGTTCGTTCTGCGGGGCTTGGCTACGATCTGTGCGATGAGCGATCGGCACCAGGGCTTTCGGGGCGCGGCACGGAGTGCGGCCTCGGTTCTCGCGCTGCGCTGTGCCGCTTTGCTCGCCGTTCTGATGTGGGTGCTTCCCGTGTGTACCCACGCCGTCCACGAGGTGTTCTCCGTCCCGGCCGCGTCCATGGCGCACACGAGCACGGCAGTGACGGTCCCGGACAGTCCCGCTCACGTGTGCTTCGACACGGGCGACGGTCCCGGAGACACGCACTGTCGGGCAGCGGGCGGGGCCGTCGCGAGCCTCGCCTCCCCGGTGGCGGTGCCCTCGCCCCAGGTGGTGGGTATGGCCGCCGCGGTCTGGACCCCGGACTCGGCCGCCGCCCGTGGAGAAGCGGGCGTCCTCGTCCACACTCCCGGCATCCATCAACTTCAGGTGCAGCGGACCTAGGAAGAGCACGCGCACGGCCGGGCATGGCCGTGCCACCGAGCCTTCCCGAGCCTGCCTTCCGCGAACTCCCATACGTGCGTACCCGCGTACTCCCGGTCGTGCAGGCCGTCACCCGCTTTCACCGCACCACCGCAGCGCTCTGACGCGCGGTGGGGACAAGGACATGCCATGGGTTCTTCCCGAGCCAAGGAACAGCGCGCCGCCCGCGCGAGGATTGAGGAGATGCGCCGCGCCGACGCGATGCGTGAGCGCCGCAACCGGATCATCACCTGGACCTGTACCGGCGTCATCGTCGCCGGGGCCATCGGCGGCGGATGGTACTTCGTCCAGGACGCCCGGAAGAAGGGCGAGGCCAGGGAGGCGGTGGCCACCGCCCCGGTCAAGGGGGAGAAGTCCTACCGGGACCTGGGCCGCGACCACGTCACCACCCCGGTCGAGTACACGATGTCCCCGGCGGTCGGCGGCGACCACAACCCCGTCTGGATGAACTGCAACGGCGACGTCTACGACCGGAGGATCGACGAGACCAACGCCGTCCACTCCCTCGAACACGGCGCGGTCTGGGTCACGTACAACGACAAGGCGGCGGCGAAGGAGGTCAGCGCGCTGAAGGAGCGGGTGCAGCGGACCCCGTACACGCTGATGAGCCCGTACGCCGACCAGTCCTCGCCGATCACGCTGTCCGCCTGGGGCAAGCAACTGGACGTCGAATCGGCCTCGGATCCGCGGGTGCGGCAGTTCTTCGACAAGTACGTCCAGGGTGAGCAGACCCCCGAGCCGGGCGCCGCCTGCACGGGAGGCAAGTCCGCATGAACGGCACCGTAATCCGCCGCCTCCCCGTCCTGATCGCCACGGGTGCCGTGCTGGCACTGGTGGCCGTTCTCGTCGTGTGGTGGCGCACCACGGAGGGTGCGGTGAACGCCTCCACGCCCGGGAACCGCTCCGCCGAGGCCGGGTTCGCCCGGGACATGGCCGTGCACCACCAGCAGGCGGTGGAGATGTCGTTCATCGTGCGTGACCGCACCGACGGCGAGGACGTGCGCACCCTCGCGTACGACGTCATCAACACGCAGGCCAACCAGCGCGGCATGCTGCTGGGCCGGCTGGAGGGCTGGGGGCTGAGCAAGACCTCCGCCGAGGCGCCGATGACGTGGATGGGGCACGGCGCGGCGCATGAGGCGAAGGACGGCTCCCTCATGCCGGGCATGGCCACCAACACGCAGCTCGACCAGTTGCGCAAGGCCGACGGCAAGGACGCCGAGGTGCTGTACCTGCGGCTGATGACCGCCCATCACAAGGGCGGCGTCGACATGGCGCGCGCCGCGGTGAAGGGAGCCGAGGACGCCAGGCTCAAGCGGCTCGCGCAGACCATGGTCGACGGGCAGCGGGCGGAGCTGGACCTGATGGCCGACATGCTCGCCCGGCGGGGCGCCGGGGCCGGGCTGTGAGCCGCATCAGGTAAGTCGCGCCAGGTGAGCTCCATCAGGTGAGCAGCCGCCCGGTAGGGACAGTGGTTCCGGCGGGCGGCGGCTCACGCTTTGCCGACTTCTGACAGGAACTTTACGTACTCGACCGACTACTGTGTGTTTTCATGCTGGCCGGGTCGACCTTCCGACGCCGCCGCTCCGCGTCACGGACCGGAGCGGTGCTCGTGCTGTTGCTGGCCACGCTCATGCACGTACTGTCCTGCGCCCACGGCCCGACACCGACCCACGCGGCACGGGCCGACACCCCCCTCGTCGTCTCCGCCGCCTGCGGGCCGGCACCGTACGAGCAGCACCGGGCGGACGTCCGGACCTCGGCCCCCGCACACGACAGCGGTGTCCACTGCTGGGACGGGGACGAGCCGACGGCGCAGCTCTCACGCGACGTCTTCCCGGCCCACCCCGCGGTCCACGCCGCCCTGCCCGCCGACCGCATCCCGGCAGCGCCGCTCCCGGCGCGACCCCCCGCAGCCGCTCCCGAGCCCGGCGGCACCTCGCCCGGGCACGCGCGAGCCCTCTTCGGCGTGTGGCGGACCTGATCGGCCCCGCTGCCGAGCCCCGTCCCTGACACGAGGAAACGGCAGCCGATCGGCCCCGCCCTCTTCCCGCCCCCACACGACCGGCGGCCGTTCACGGCCCCGGCCGCAGGAGAAGCACGCCATGAACCATCCCATCCGTACCTCCGTCCCCGCCTGCCCGGCCCAGCTCCTGGCCGACACCAAACGCCCCATGCGCACGCCCGCCGGACTGGTCGGCGACACCCCCGTGCTGTGGATCGGCGAGCCCTTCACCGCCGCCGGGCGCGGCTTCTGGGCCAAGCTCGAAGGCCACAACCCCGGCGGCATCAAGGACCGCACCGCCCTGTACATGGTCCGAGCCGCCCGTGAACGTGGCCGGCTGCTGCCCGGCGCCCGGATCGTGGAGTCGACCTCCGGCACCCTCGGTCTCGGGCTGGCCCTCGCGGGCGCCGCCTTCGGACACCCCGTCACCGTCGTCACCGACCCGGCGATCGAACCACTGATGACCGGCCTGCTCACGGCCTACGGCTCCGAAGTCGACGTCGTCACCACCCCGCACCCGGTCGGCGGCTGGCAGGAGGCCCGTCGCCACCGGGTCGGGGAACTGCTCGCCGCCCACCCGGACGCGTGGTGCCCCGACCAGTACGACAACCCCGACAACGTCGCCGCCTACGCCCCGCTCGCCCACGAACTCGTCGCCCAGCTCGGCCGCATCGACACCCTCGTCGTCTCCGTCGGCACCGGCGGCCACTCCGCCGGCATCGGCTCCGTACTGCGCGGCTTCTTTCCGGCGCTGCGCGTGGCCGGGGTGGACACCACCGGCTCGACGATCTTCGGGCAGCCCGCCGCGCCCCGTCTGATGCGCGGACTCGGCTCCAGCATCCACCCCCGCAACGTCGCCTACGACCTGTTCGACGAGGTCCACTGGGTCGCCGCCCCCGAGGCGGTGTGGGCGGCGCGCCTCCTGGCCCGCGACCACTACGCCACCGGCGGCTGGAGCGTCGGCGCCGTCGCCCTCGTCGCCCGCTGGCTGGCCCGCACCCTGCCCGCCGAGGAACGGATCGTCGCGGTCTTCCCCGACGGCCCGCAACGCTATGTCGGCACCGTCTTCGACGACGCGTACTGCCGGGAGCACGGCCTCCTCGGCCACCTGCCCGCCGACGACCCGGAAGAGATCGGTGATCCGGGCGAACGGACCGTGTCCCGCTGGACCCGCTGCACCCGTGTCGTCGACCCGCTCGCCCTCGGCGGCGGTGCGCCGGAACTCGCGAGGGCGGGGCGGTGAAGGGCCTGTGGCGGCAGACCCGCTCCTTCCCGCCCGCCGCACGGCTGTTGATGGCCAACCAGTTCGCCATCAACCTCGCCTTCTACATGCTCATGCCCTACCTCGCCGCCCATCTGTCCGACGGACTCGGCCTCGCCGCCTGGGCCGTCGGGCTCGTGCTGGGCGTGCGCAACTTCTCCCAGCAGGGCATGTTCCTCATCGGCGGCACGCTCGCCGACCGACTCGGCTACAAAATCCCCATCATGGCCGGCTGCCTGCTGCGCACCGCCGGCTTCGGCCTGCTCGGCTGGGTCGACAACCTCCCCGCCCTGATCGCCGCCTCCGCCGCCACCGGCTTCGCCGGCGCCCTGTTCAACCCCGCCGTCCGCGCCTACCTCGCCGTCGAGGCGGGCGAACGGCGCGTGGACGCCTTCGCCGCCTTCAACGTCTTCTACCAGGCCGGCATGCTGCTCGGCCCACTCGTCGGGCTCGCCCTGCTCGCCGCCGACTTCCGCCTCGTGTGCACGACCGCGGCCGGCATCTTCGCCGTACTCACCGTGCTGCAGTGGCGCGCCCTGCCCGCCCGGCGCGGCCACACGGCGGACACGGCCCGGCGGGAGAGCGTGCTCGCGCAGTGGCGGACGGTCGTGTCCAACCGCCCCTTCCTGCTCTTCGCCACCGCCATGATCGGCTCCTACGTGCTCACCTTCCAGGTGTACCTGGCCCTTCCGCTGGCGGCGGCGGATGCCCTGGGGGCGAACGGCACGGCGGTCACCAGCGGGCTCTTCATCGTCTCCGCTGCGGTGGCCGTCATCGGCCAACTGCGCCTGACCGGCTGGGCCAAACAGCGGTGGCAACCCAGCCAGGCGCTGGTGCGGGGACTGGCCGTGATGGGGCTGGCCTTCCTGCCGCTCGCGCTCGCCCCGCGCGGCTCCTCGGGGGCCGCGCTGGTCTCGCTGGTGGCCGCGGTGGTCCTGCTCGCGGTGGGTTCCGCCGTGGTCTACCCGTTCGAGATGGACACCGTCGTCGCCCTGTCGGGCAACCGCCTGGTCGCCACCTACTACGGGCTTTACCACACCGTCTCCGGCCTGGGCATCACCCTGGGCAACCTGGTCACCGGCGCACTGTGGGACTTCGCCCAGCGCCACCATGCCCTCTGGATGACCTGGACGGCCCTGACCGCCACCGGACTCGTGTGCGCCGCCTCGGTCGCGGCGCTCGCCCGTGCCGGGCGGCTCACCACCCAGGCAGAGCCCGAGCCCGCCCCCGCCTGACGGAAAGGAGATCGCCGGCCCGCGGGTTCGAGGTGTCGCCGACCCGCGGGGTCAACTCCCCAGGGTCAACTCCCCAGGGACGACAGTGCGGTGGCGACCCGTCCGGCCACCTCCGGCGGGGTCGAGGCGTGCGGGGAGAGCCTGAGCGAGTCGGTGCGCACGGTCGCGGTGACGCCTTCGGCGTGCAGCGCCTTGGCGACGAGGGACGGATCGTGGTCCGGCACGGTGAAGGAGAGGATGCCCGCGCGCCGCGCCTTGTCGGCGGGGGAGAGGACGCGGCCGCCGCACGCCTCGACGACCTCGGTGAGTTCGGCGATCCGTACGGCGATCGCGGCTTCGATCGCGGCGACGGTGTGCCGCTCGACGAGGTCCAGCGCGGCCGCGAACGCGGCGGCCGTCACCGGGCTCAGATTGGTGATCGACCACCGTCGTGCGTCCGGGGCGGGCGGGTGCTCGGCTCCGTCGAAGAGGCCGACCTCCTCGACACCCGTCCAGCCGGTGAGGACCGGCTCCAGGGATTCCAGGGCGCGGTCGGACAGCGTGGCGAAGCCGGTCGACCATCCGGCGCGCAGCCATTTCTGGCCGCCCGCGACCACCACGTCGGCGGCGTCCCAGGGCAGCGAGGCGACACCGAACGCCTGGATGGCGTCCACGATCAGCAGCCGGTCGGGTCCGATCGCCTCGCGCAGCGCCGCCAGGTCGGCACGGAACCCGGTGCGGAAGTCCACGGCGCTGACCGACACGGCCACGACGTCGTCGGTCAGCGCGGCGCGGACCAGGTCGGGGGTGACTCCGGAGCCGGGCGCGGGGTCGATCCAGCGCGGCGTGGCCCGGCCCAGGTCCGCGGAGCGGCGCCACGGGTAGTGGTTGGCCGGGAAGTCGGTGCGTGGCGCGAGGACCACGCCCTCTCGGATACCGAGCGCGGCGTGGAACAGTCCGGTGGACGCGTTCGGGAGGAGCACCGTGTGCCGGGCGTCGGTGCCGGCGAGGCGGGCGGCCGTGTCCCGCGCGGTCTCCTCCGCGCGCATCAGGGTGTCCACGGTGGTGTGGTCGGCGCGGGCGGACGCCTCCAGGGCGCGCGCGGTGGCGGTGACGGCGTCCCGGGAGGGCGGCCCGAAGCGTGCGAAGTCCAGGTACCCGGCGGGTGTGTCGAAGTGGGCGGCGTACGACGTGAGCACGGGGCTCGTCCCTCCGGGTGGTGCGTGCGGATCGAGTGGCGCGGCGGGTGGAGTGCCTGCGGGTGCGCCGGACGGCGGGGCAGCAGCGTGCGCCGTCCCACGGGTCTCAGCTGGTCAGAGCATGCCAGCGCATCTTGCCACAGCACCGGAGCGCTCTGTCGGGCCGTTGCCGGCACCACGCACGGCTTCCTCGGCAACGCCCCGGCGGACACTCCGGGCTCCCGCCGCGCGGAGGCCGCCTACACGGCGTTGACGCTCCAGGGTCGAAAAGGGCCTCCGCCAGTTCCGCGGAGTACGGCTGGTGGAGAAGATCACGTCCGTGGTTGCGGTCTTGGCCGGGCGCGCGGTACGCGATACCGTCTGTCCGATATCGACGACGGCACGACGGAAGCCGGTGGGAATCCGGCACGGTCGCGCCACTGTATGCGAACACCCCAGGGATGTTCGTGAGTCAGACCCGTGGCTGTCGTCCTGTGCACCACCGAGATGGGACGCGAACTCCCAGAGGAGGTTCTGCCATGGCGCAGACCGTCGCTCAGCCGACTGCCACCCCCGCCGTTCCCGCCACGCTGCCGCTGAAGGCGATAGCTCCCTGGGCGGTCTTCTTCGGCGTTCTCATGCTGGTCCTGCTCTACTTCGTCGGCGCCGAGCAGGGCGCCACCTCCGTGTTCAGCGGCACGGACGTCCACGAGTGGGTGCACGACGCCCGCCACCTGCTCGGCTTCCCCTGCCACTGAGGCGAGGGACGCCGCACGCTCATGAACTCCGCAACGGTAAGAAACCTTCTGGTGCGGGGCATGCTCGCCGGTCTCGCCGCCGGTGTGCTCGCCCTGGTCGCCGCCTACTTCCTCGGGGAGCCGTTCGTCGACAAGGCGATCGGCCTCGAGGAGGCGCACTCCCACTCCCACTCTCATGACGAGGTGGAAGTCGTCTCCCGTTCCCTTCAGTCCACCGCCGGTCTCGCCACCGGCGTCCTGGTCTACGGGGTCGCCTTCGGCGGTATCGCCGCGCTCGCCTTCTGCTTCGCGCTGGGCCGCGTGGGCCGCTTCTCCCCGCGAGCGACCGCGCTGCTGCTGTCCGGCTGCGCGCTGCTGGCCGTGTACGTCGTGCCGTTCCTGAAGTACCCGGCCAACCCGCCCGCGGTCGGCCAGGAAGACACCATCGGCAAGCGCACGACCCTGTACTTCCTGATGATGCTGCTCAGCATCCTCCTCGCGATCGCCGCCACGATCCTGGGCAAGCGCCTCGCGCCCACGCTGGGCACGTGGTACGCGACGGTGGCCGCGGTGGCCGCCTTCGCCGTGGTGATCGGGCTGGCGTACGCCTTCCTGCCGGTTGTGAACGAGGTGCCGGCGGACTTCCCGGCCACCCTGCTGTGGCGGTTCCGGCTCTCCGCCCTGGCCATGCAGACCGTCCTGTGGGGCGGATTCGGGCTGCTGTTCGGTGAGTTGGCCCAGCGGCTGCTGAACCCCAGGCCCGCGACCGCTGCGTCCGGGCAGGCGGTGTCGGCCGCGCACTGATCGCTTCGGCACACGACAGGGCCCTTCGGATCCGTCCGGGGGCCCTGTGGCGTTCCTCAGGGCGCCGCCAGCGGCTGTCCGAGCCGCAGATTCCAGCGGCCGGCCCGACCACTGAACTCCGTTGCCGTCAAAGGCGGTACGTCCAGCCGCCAGAAGCCGGCCGCGGGCACGCCCAGTACATGGACGACCGCGGCCCGTACGACCTCCGGCTCGACCACCGCGAGCGTACGGCCGTCGGTGTCCCGCGCGCTGTCCAGCCAGAGCCCGACCCGCTCGCACGCGTCCCGCACCGACTCCCCGCCGTGCGGTGCGCAGTCGGGGTCGGCGAGCCAACGGCCCACCGCTTCCGGCTCGGTGGCCATCACGTCCTCCAGGGTCCGGCCCCGCCAGCGGCCCGCGTCCAGACCGGCCAACTCCCGTACCACCACGCCGTCGAGGCCGAGCGCCGACGCCGTCTCCCGGCAGCGTGCGCTCGGGGACAGGAGCACGCGGGCGGCCGCGGGCAGCGACCCGGCCGCCGAACGGGCCTTGGCCGCCCCGCCGTCGTCGATCGAGTCGCCGTCGTCGAACCGGGCCTGCCGCAGCGACGGGCTCGTCGCGGGCGCGACGAGAGTGATTCGGATGGTCAACTTCACTCCTACCGAATGGTGTTGACGGCCGTGCCCGCGGCGCGGATCGCCTCGACCTCGCCGGGTGGCGCGGAATCGTCGGTGACGAGGGTGTGCAGCCGAGAGACCGGCGCGACGAAGGCGTGCGCCGTACGGGACAGTTTGGTGCCGTCGGCCACGGCGAGCACGCGCCGGGCGGAGTCGATCGCGGCCCGCTTCACCGCCGCGTCGTCCAAGTCGTAGGCGGTCAGGCCCTGTTGTGCGGTCAGCCCACAGCAGCCGATGACAGCGGTGTCGAAGCGCAGGGCCGCCAGCGAGGCCAGGGTCAGGGGGCCGGTGAGGGCCCCCTCGCCCGGACGTGGCCGGCCGCCGGGCACGAGGAGGGTGGTCTGCTCGGGGCTGTCGGCGAGCGCGTCGACGGCCTGGAGCGACAGCGGCATCACGGTCACCCGCCGGCCGCGCAGTGCCCTGGCCACTTCCAGGCAGGTGGTGCCGCTGTCGAGGACGACCGTCTCCCCGTCGGCGATCAGCGCGGCCGCGTCCGCGGCGATGCGCTGCTTGGCCCGCGTGCCCTCCTGCGCGCGCAGGGGGAAGGGCGGCTCCTCGCCGCGCAGCAGCAGGGTCCGGGCGCCGCCCCGGAAACGTTCCAGTACGCCTTGGGCGGCCAGGGCCTCCAGGTCGCGGCGGATGGTCATCTCCGAGGCTCCGGTGAGTTCGGCCAACTGGCCGACGCCGAGGCTGCCCGCCTCGCGCACCGCGTCCGTGATCTGCCTCAGACGGCCCGTGTTCCCCATGCGGCGATTGAACACCATGCGCCTGCAAACAGGAACACTGTGAGAAGAGGCGCTTTTCAAACACACTCCATGTTCGATACGTTCGCTTCATGGAGCGATCACTTCGCGCGGCGCGTCTGGCGACCTTCACGTACTTCATCCTCAACGGGACTCTGCTGGGGATGTGGATCGTGCAGATCCCGCCCATCGAGCACCGCGTCGGCGTCAGCCACGCCGTCCTGGGCGGCTTCCTGCTCCTGCTCGGGGCGGGCGCCTTCGTGGGGATGCAACTGGCCGGCCCGGTCGCCGACCGCCTCGGCACCCGGATCGTCGTGCCCGCCTCCGGTGTCCTGTGCAGTGCCGCCCTCGTGCTGCCCGGACTGGCCTCGAAGCCGTGGATGCTCGCCGGAGCCCTGATCGTGCTCGGTTTCGGCAACGGCTGCCTCGACGTGAGTATGAACGCCCACGCCGTCCAGGTCGAGAAGGCGTACGGACGCCCGGTGATGTCCGCGTTCCACGCCACGTTCTCCGTCGGCGGCGTGCTGGCCGCCCTCGCGGGTGCCGCCGTCGCGAGCGCGGGCTGGACCCCGGCGGCGACGCTCGGCACCGCGGCCGTCCTGGGAGTGGTGGTCTCCGTGTGCGCCGCCCCGGGTCTGCTGCCCACCGCCGCGGGGCCGGCCGCGGATGCCGGGACCGGGTCCGACGGGCCGGCCGGACGGGCGGCCCCAGCCCGTACCCGTATCTGGATCCTGGCCGTCCTCGCGCTGATGGTCATGCTGTGCGAGGGGGTCGCCAACGACTGGAGCGTGCTGCACCTGCGGACCGTCCTCGGCGCCTCCGACAGCACGGCGGCCTTCGCCTACGGTGCGTTCGCCGCGACGATGACCATCGGCCGCCTGCTCGCCGACCGCCTCTCGGCCCGCTTCGGCCCCGCCGCGATCCTGCGTTACGGCGCCTCGGTCGCCGCCGTCGGCATGACGGCGGCCGCCCTGTCCCCGTGGATTCCGCTCGCCCTGGCCGGCTGGGCGCTCTTCGGCGCCGGGCTCTCCGGTTGCGTCCCCCAGCTCTTCAGCGCCGCCGGGCACGCCGACGCCGATGCCGCCGGCGCCAATGTCTCCAAGGTCGCCGGACTCGGCTACCTCGGCATGCTCGCGGGACCTGCCGTCATCGGCTGGCTCACCCGCCTGGTCCCGCTGAACCTGACCTTCTTCCTCCCCGTGGCCTGCTGCGCCGTCGCGGCCGTGACGGCGGGGGTGCTGCGACCGCGGGGGAGCGCGGTCGCGGGCCGGGGGCCCGTCCCCGAGGCGGAGCCTCCCGCCGCGTCATCCCTCCGGGGTGAGCGGGGTACCTCCGAGGGTCGAGGCGCGGGCCACTAGGGCGGGGCGCAGCCGCCGGGAGCGGCCCGGCTTGCCGTTCAGCATGTTGACCAGTGTCGTCGCCGCCACTTCCCCCATCCGGTACATCGGGGAGCTCACGGAGGTCAGGGACACCGGCAGGGCAGCCGCCAGCGGGACGTCGTTGTAGCCCACGATCGCCACGTCCCGGCCCACCGTGAGGCCCGCGTCCCGGACCGCCGCCATCACGCCGATCGCCGCGAAGTCGTTGACCGCGAAGACGGCGGTGGGCCGCGGCCGCAGGGCCAGCAGCCGCTCGGCCGCCGCCCGGCCGCCGGGCACGTCGAAGCCGGACCGCACGACGTGGCTCTCGGGCACCGGCAGGCCCGCCTCGGCGCACGCGTCGAGGAAGCCCTGGGTGCGCTCCGCACCGGTGCTGGCGTAGGGCTCTCCGGCCACCACCGCGACCCGCCGGTGGCCGAGTTCCAGCAGGTGCTCCGCGGCCAGCCGGCCGCCGAGGACGTCGTCGGTGGTCACCGAGATCCGGCCCGGCAGCCGGCGCGAGACCAGCACCAACGGGATGTGCTGGCGGGCCAGTTCGGCGACGAGGTCGGAGTCGGAACGGGCGTCGCCGAGCACCAGGCCGTCGACGCGCCGGGCCAGCAGCGCGTCGGCCCGGCGCCGTTGCAGCTCCGGGTCGTCGCCGGTGTTGGCGACCACCGTGTGGTAGCCGGCGGCCGCCGCGGCCGCGTCGATGCCCTCGTAGATCGTGGCGAGCACGATGTCGGTCAGCCTCGGGACGAGCACGCCCAGCATCCGGGAGCGGCCGGTGCGCAGTGCCGCCCCGGCCGGGTCCCGCTGGTAGCCGAGTTCCTCGGCGAGCGCCTGGATCAGTGTGGCGGTGTCGGTGGCCACCCCGCCCCGTACGCTCTCGTCCGGGCTCAGCGCCCGGGACACAGTGGAGACGTGGACCCCCGCCTGCCGGGCTATCTGGGCGAGTGTGACCGGGGTGCGACCGGTGTGTGTGCCGGCCCCCGCCCGCGCTCCCTGGCGATCCACGCTCGCTGTCCCTCTTCTCGTTCCGTCTCGGTGCTGCTCAGTGCTGCTCAGCGGTTCTCGGTGCTTCTCAGTGCTTAGCAGTGCTTTTCGGTGCTTAGCGGTGCTTATCGAGGAGCTCGGGTTCCGTCGGACTCCTGTCGGAACCCGCAGGCGCCCCCACGTCGCGCCCTTGAGCTTCGCACATCCCCGAACCGTCCGGCCAGACAAGTGTGCGGTCACCCATTGACCGGACGCAATCGTTTGCATAGCCTCACCGCAATCGATTGCGGAGAGAGGGTCCATGCGTCGTATCCAGGTCGTGGCAACCGGCGGCACCATCGCGAGCCGGTCCGGGGCGGAGGGCCGCCGGGCGACCGTGCTCGCGGAAGAACTGGTCGCGTCGGTGGGTCCGCTGCCGGACGGCGCGGAGGTGAGCGTGCGGGACGTGGTCACCCGGGGCAGCTACGCCTTCGACACCGCCGATCTGCTGTCGCTGGCCCGCGAGGTGCGCGGCACACTGCGCGACGGCGCCGACGGGGTGGTGATGACCCACGGCACCGACACCATGGAGGAGACCGCCTTCCTGCTCGACCTGGCGTTCGACGATCCGCGGCCGATCGTGCTGACCGGCGCGCAGCGCCCGTTCGACGACCGTGCCGCCGACGGCCCGGGCAACCTGGGCGACGCCCTCACCGTGGCCGCCGACGACGCCGCCCGCGGGCACGGCCCGCTGCTGGTCTTCGACGGCTTCGCCTTCCCCGCCCGCGGGGTCCGCAAGAGCGACACCATGTCGGCGCACGCCTTCACCGCGCCCGGGCGCGGACCGGCTCTCCGCGTGGTGGGCCGGCGCGTGGTCCCGCTGTGGCAGCCGAGACCCAGCCCGCGGCTGCCCCTCGACCTCGACCTGCCCCGGCTGCCCCGGGTGGACGTGGTGCCGGCCTACCCCGGCGCCGACGGGCTGTTCGTCCGGGCGAGCCTTGCCGCGGGCGCGGCGGGGGTCGTGGTGGCGGCGGTCGGCGCGGGCAACGCCGGGCCGGAGCTGGTGGAGGCGGTCGCCGAGGCCGTGGCGGCGGGCTACCCGGTACTCATCTGCTCACGGGTGCACTCCGGTCCGGTCGAACCCCTCTACGCGGGCGGCGGCGCCGAACTGCAAAGGGTCGGCGCGATCTTCGCCGACGACCTCAGCCCCTGGCAGGCCCGGCTGCTGCTGGCCGCCGCGAGCGCCGTACCCGGCCGGTCGCCGGACGCACTCGTCCGCGCCTGGCTCGCCGGACGGGACCCGTCGTCCGACACCAACTCCTGACCGCCTCCCGACCGCCTGACTTCCCGGCTCCCTTACCCGTCCCGACTTCCCGACCCCTCCCGATCCCCCCACTGCAGCCAACCCCCTCAAGAGCTCACCCACAGCAACCCCATCAAGAGCATCAAGACCATCAAGACCATCAAGAACAAGGAGATGTCGATGACCAAGGAAATCCTCGTCGGCTTCGGTGTGGACGTAGACGCCGTCGGCGGATGGCTCGGCTCCTACGGGGGCGAGGACTCGCCCGACGACATCTCCCGCGGGCTGTTCGCGGGCGAGGTCGGCGTGCCGCGCCTGCTGGAGCTGTTCCGGCGCCGCGGCCTGACCCAGACGTTCTTCTGGCCCGGCCACTCCGTCGAGACCTTCCCGGAGGAGTTCGACGCCTGTGTCGCCGCCGGCCACGAGATCGGCGTGCACGGCTACAGCCACGAGAACCCGATCGCCATGAGCCGCGAGCAGGAGTCGGCGGTCCTGGACCACTGCATCGAGCTGATCGAGACCCGCTCCGGCCGCCGCCCCACCGGTTACGTCGCTCCCTGGTGGGAGTTCAGCCCGGTCACCAACGAACTGCTCCTCGAGCGGGGGATCAAGTACGACCACTCGCTGATGCACCGGGACTTCGAGCCGTACTACGTGCGGGTCGGCGACTCCTGGACGAAGATCGACTACAGCCGGCCGGCCGAGACCTGGATGAAGCCGCTGGTGCGCGGGCGGGAGACGGACCTCATCGAGATCCCGGCGAACTGGTACCTCGACGACCTGCCTCCGATGATGTTCATCAAGGCCAGCCCGAACAGCCACGGCTTCGTCAACCCCCGTGACATCGAGCAGATGTGGCGCGACCAGTTCGACTGGGTGCACCGGGAGATGGACCACGCCGCCTTCACCATGACCATCCACCCCGACGTGGCCGGCCGCCCGCAGGTGCTGCTGATGCTGGAGCGGCTGATCGACCACATCAACTCCCACGAAGGCGTCCGCTGGGTGACCCTCGACCAGATCGCGGACGACTTCGCCGCCCGCAACCCGCGTCAGAAGGGCGACAGCAGATGACCACCGTGCAGAACCCCGGAATAGTCCACGAGACCGAGTGGCCCCGCACCGGCACGCCCTCGGACGAGGTCCTCCTCAAGGGCCCGCCCACCCTGAGCCGGCGCACCATCATGACCACCACGGTGGTCTGCTTCCTGGCCTGGGTCTTCTCGGTCTACGACTTCGTCCTCTTCGGCACCCTGCTGCCGAAGATCTCCGAGACGTTCGGCTGGACCACCGGTCAGGCCACGGCGATCGCGACCGGCGTCACGGTCGGCACTTTCGTCGTCTCGCTGCTGGTCGGGCCGATGCTGGATCGGTGGGGGCGCAAGCCGAGCCTGATCGTCACCACGGCGGGGGCGGCGCTCTCCTCCGGCTTCACCGCTCTGGTCGGCGGCGCCGCCTCGCTGATCGGGGTCCGGGCCATCTCCGGTCTCGGCTACTGGGATTCATTCGCGGTGCACCGAGGTTACGTCGGTGGTGGAGTGGGTCCGGTGGGTGTGACGCGGAGTATCGCCGGATAGTTCCGGCTGAGCTGGATTCGGCTGATTCGCCCCGGACTATCGGTGACCGGTGCTAGCGTCCAGATCGTGCGGCTTCGGTATGCCTTCCGTCTCGACCCAACACCCAGTCAGCGCATTGCGCTGGCCCGGGCGTTCGGTTGCGCGCGGGTGGTGTACAACGATGCGGTCGCGGCGCGGGAACGGGCCCGGGCGGCGGGTGAGGCGTTTCCCACTGCGGCCGTACTGTCGAGAACGCTGGTCACTGAAGCGAAGAAGACCCGTGAGCGGCACTGGCTGGGCGAGGTGTCGGCGGTGGTGCTGCAGCAGGCGCTGCGGGACGTCGAGACCGCCTACCGCAACTTCTTCGTCTCCCTGAAGGGGCAGCGCAAGGGCCCGAAGGTGGGCGCGCCGCGTTTCAAGTCGCGTAAGGACCGCAGGCAGTCGGTCCGGTTCACCGCGAACGCCCGCTGGTGCATCACCCCCACCGGGCGGCTGAACCTTCCGAAGATCGGCGAGGTGCGGGTGAAATGGTCGCGGCCTCTTCCCGCCGTCCCGTCCAGTGTCACCGTGATCAAGGATGCGGCGGGCCGGTTCTTCGCCTCCTTCGTCATCGACACCGACCCGGCCGCCGACGCAGCGCGCATGCCCGCAAGTGATCAGGCTTTGGGTATTGATTTGGGGCTGGCTCACTTCGCGGTCCTGTCCGACGGCACGAAGATCGACTCCCCGCGGTTCCTGCGCCGGGCGGAGAAGAAACTGAAGAAGGCCCAGCGGGAGCTGTCCCGCAAGCAGAAGGACTCGAAGAACCGGGAGAAGGCCCGCGTGAAGGTGGCCCGCGCGCACGCGCGGGTGGCCGACGCGCGCCGCGAGTTCCACCACCAACTCTCCACACAGCTGATCCGTGAGAGGGCATTCTGAGCCGGTATGACGGTTTCACGATCGCCTGATCGTGTGGGTTTGGGCGGTTGGGGCTGGTCCTGCTGCTTGGTCCTGCTGG
>NZ_JBIVPK010000015.1:116918-204048 GCF_044754605.1 Streptomyces sp. NPDC093064 | reverse complement strand
GGTGTTTCCGACTCTATCAGATCTTTTTCCGATCCGATTTCCTCGGTGCTTTCCAGGTTCCCGCTCTCGCGTTTCCCTTTCCGGCGGTTCCGACTCTATCAGATCTTTTTCTCGACCTGACCCTCAGTCAGCGGGGTTTGTCCTGGGCTTTTAGGCTTTCGCCCGTCGGCCTTTCGACATTCGCTACGCTAGCCGATTTCCCCGGCGACTCATAATCGAGTCCTTGCGAGTTCGAATTCGGGTACGCGGGCGCACCGAAGACGACCCCGCTGAAGGGGTGATCGTTAGGTAGTGGGTTGGCCGCTCCGGCTGCAGGCGATCGCCGTACCCGGTTCAGCGGCTCGGGCTACATTACGCACCTTCTGCGGGCGAGTCAACTTCCCAGCCGACTTCGGCGGCGCCTCGGCACATGGGCCCGGTACGGGCTCACCGTCGGGTCGTCGGCGACCCAGAAGCGCCACGGGTGGACGTCGCCGTTGCCGCCCTCGGCGGCCACTCCGGTGCGCGGGCCGTTGCGTACCTGGTCGGAGGGGACGGGCGTACCGGTCAGCATCCGTATAGGGGTGTCGCCGGCGGCGCAGGCGTCGGTGCCATCGAGGGTTCGGTCCACGTCCAGGGCCATGGCCAGGCGGGCTGGACCTTTGGCCAGTTCCCTGTCGTTGCGGGCCGAGAGGCGGCGGGCGCGGACCAGCTCGGCGCCCTCGACGATCTCGCCGGCGCGGAGCAGGACTCCGCTCGCCCTGCCCTCCGGTCCGCACACCAGGTTCATGCAGTGCCACATGTCGTTCCATCATCGGCAAGGGTGAGGCGCGACAGCGCCCCCTGTGTCTTGTTGGCTTACTCCTGACGGCCCCTTCCGGGGCCGCACTGTCGTTGAGCGCTGCGACTGTGGCGGCCGGCTCCGCGGCGACTCATCAGCAAGCCGCGAGCGAGGCGCACAGCGGCTCAGGCTCCGGCGGACGGCTTGGCTCTCGGGCTCAGTCGGTACGCCGAGACCGTTGGATCACCGGCGAGGTAGAAGCGGTGCTGCCAGTCATGGGCTTTGCTCACGCCTACCCGAGGACCGACCCGGATGAGTGCGGCGGGTACCGGCTCGCCCTCGGACAGCGCGACCGAGGCGCCTGTCAGCAGGTCTGTGCCGTTGTGCTCTGCCGTGATTCCGAGCGCTTGGCAGAAGTTCCCCGGACCCCGGGCGAGACGTGGACTCTCGACCTTGCCCCCTCGCCGCTCACGGGCCAGTTCTTCCCCTTCGATGACCCTGCCTGCCCGGATGAGGACGGCTGTAGCAATGCCGTCTGCGCCGGTGACGATGTTGGCGCACCAGTGGAGTCCGTGAGACCGGTAGACGTACAGGTGTCCCGCAGGTCCGAACATGACGGCGTTTCGGGGTGTCCTGCCTCGGTACGCGTGGGAGGCAGGGTCGGCCGAACCGGAGTACGCCTCGGTCTCCGTGATGGTGATGCTCACGGTTCCCTCGGGGGTCTCGTGGGTGAGGATGGCACCTAGCAGCTTGGGGGCGACTTCTTCAGCGGGGTGAGCAAGATCTACGACGTTCATGCCGACCGCCTTGACATGCCGTAGGTGAAGTAGACGTATACGTGACCGGGGGGACCGAACATCACTCCGTCGCGGGCCGTGCGGCCTCGAAAGGCGTGGGAGCCGGGGTCGTTCGGTCCGTCGTAGGCCTCCGTCTCCGTCAGGCGCAGGGCGATCGGGCCGTCGGGGGTCGTACGCCTCAGCACGCGGCCCAGCAGATCAGGGGCGACCTCCACGACGGGGCGGTCGAAGAACTCTCCGGGCAGCGGCATACGGTCCGAACGCGCGATCACGGCTCACGAGCGTAGTCCAGCCGGATGGGATCATTGATCGGGAATCATCCAGGAACCGATCAGGAGGTACCGAGGTGACCGAGCTCAAGCGGCGGCCGCTCCCCCACGACTTCCATCCGCCCGTGCCGTCCTTCACGGTCACGAGCGACGACGTCCGGGAGGGCGCGACGCTCGGGGACGCTCAGGTCCATGCGGGCGGGAACACCTCCCCGCAGCTGCGCTGGACGGGTTTCCCGCCGGAGACCAAGAGTTTCGCCGTGACCTGCTACGACCCGGACGCCCCGACGGGCAGCGGGTTCTGGCACTGGGTGGTGTTCGACATTCCGGCCTCGGTGACGGAGCTGCCCGCGGGCGCGGGCGGCGGCGCGTTCAAGGGGCTTCCCAAGGGCGCCGTGCACGCGCGCAACGACTACGGCACGAAGGACTTCGGCGGTGCCGCGCCGCCGCCCGGGGACGGACCGCACCGGTATGTGTTCACGGTGTACGCCGTGGACCAGGACAAGCTCGGTCCGGACTCGGATGCCTCGCCCGCGGTGGTGGGCTTCAACCTGCGCTTCCACACTCAGGCGCGCGCCCAGCTGATCGGCGAGTACGAGAATCCCGCCGAGGGGTGAGCCGCACGGCGCGCAGGCCGCCGTTCACTGAACGTTTGCCCGCTTCTGGTCTTGGACGTGGCCGGGGGCGGGCATTTTTATTGCGTTGTCCATCCCGGCGAGCCCGGCCAGAGTTGATCCAGCCCGCCAGGGGGTGGGCCGGCGCTCTTGGGAGGTGGGCTGGGATGCGGGACACGCTGGTACTGAACGCGAGCTTCGAGCCGCTGTCGACGGTGACGCTGAAGCGAGCGGTCGTGTTGGTGCTCCAGTCGAAGGCCGTGGTCGAGCAGGCCCATCCGGAGCTGCGGCTGCGTGGTGCCGAGGTCGACATCCCCGCGCCCCGGGTCATACGGCTGTGCCGGTATGTGAGGGTGCCGTTCCGAAGACAGGCTCCGTGGTCGAGGCGGGGTGTGCTGGTACGTGACCGGCACCGGTGCGCATACTGCGGGCGGCGCGCGACAACCGTGGACCACGTGGTGCCGCGGTCGCGGGGCGGGCAGGACACCTGGCTGAACACGGTGGCCTCGTGCGCGGAGGACAACCACCGCAAGGCGGACCGGACTCCGGAGCAGGCCGGGATGCCGCTGCTGCGGGAGCCGTTCGAGCCGACGCCCGCGGACGCGATGCTTCTGGCGCTGGGGCAGGAGGAGTTCGAGGCGCTTCCCGCCTGGCTGGCCCGGTCGGCCGCATAAGGCATACGTCAGTGGGGCCCGCCTTCGTAGCGAAGGCGGGCCCCACTGACGTGACGGACCGGGCGGGTCAGTCGATGGACGGCTTCTCGCGGCGTTCGGTGGCCGCGGGGGCGTTGCCGCCGCTCGGAGCGCCGCCCAGGGAGCCGAAGTTGCCGATGGCTCCGGACAGGCCCTTGAGGGCGTCGCCGATCTCGCTGGGCACGATCCAGAGCTTGTTGGCGTCGCCCTCGGCGATCTTCGGGAGCATCTGGAGGTACTGGTAGGAGAGCAGCTTCTGGTCGGGGTCTCCGGCGTGGATGGACTCGAAGACGGTGCGGATGGCCTGGGCCTCGCCCTCGGCGCGCAGGGCGGCGGCCTTGGCCTCGCCCTCGGCGCGCAGGATCTGGGACTGCTTCTCGCCCTCGGCGGTGAGGATGGCGGCCTGGCGCGTACCTTCGGCGGTGAGGATCGCGGCGCGCTTGTCGCGGTCGGCGCGCATCTGCTTCTCCATCGAGTCCTGGATGGAGGTGGGCGGTTCGATGGCCTTCAGCTCGACGCGGTTGACGCGGATGCCCCACTTGCCGGTGGCCTCGTCGAGGACGCCGCGCAGGGCCGCGTTGATCTCCTCGCGGGAGGTCAGGGTGCGCTCCAGGTCCATGCCGCCGATGATGTTGCGCAGCGTGGTGACCGTGAGCTGCTCGATGGCCTGGATGTAGCTGGCGACCTCGTAGGTGGCGGCGCGGGCGTCGGTCACCTGGTAGTAGATGACGGTGTCGATGTTCACGACCAGGTTGTCCTGGGTGATCACCGGCTGCGGCGGGAACGGCACGACCTGTTCACGCAGGTCGATGCGGTTGCGGATGGTGTCGATGAACGGGACGACGATGTTGAGGCCCGCGTTCAGTGTCCTTGTGTAGCGGCCGAAGCGCTCGACGATGGCGGCGCTCGCCTGTGGGATGACCTGGATCGTCTTGATCAGGGCGATGAAGACCAACACCACCAGGATGATCAGAACGATGATGACCGGTGCCATCGTTGCTGCCCGTACCCTTCTCCGCCTCGGCTCTTTCGGAAGATCTTACGGTTGTCGAAGATCTTGCTGGTCGAGTCTGACAGACCGTTGCCCAACTCGTGGCCTGTTCGGTCCACTTGCGTTGTCGCCTTTGGTGCGAGGTCACATGACGACGGCGGTGGCGCCCTCGATGTCCACGACGTCCACCTGTTCGCCGGCTTCGTAGACGTGGTCCGTGTCGAGCGCGCGTGCCGACCAGATCTCCCCGGCGAGCTTGATACGGCCGCCGGCCCCGTCGACGCGTTCCAGGACGACGGCCTGCTTGCCCTTCAACGCGTCCACTCCCGTGGCCAGTTCGGGGCGCTGCTTGCCGTGCCGGGCCGCGATGGGCCGGACGACGGCGATGAGTGCGACCGAGACGACGACGAAGGTGAGCACCTGGGCGACGACGCCGAAGCCGAAGCCCGCGGCGGCCGCGGCGGCGACCGCCCCCACCGCGAACATGCCGAATTCCGGCATCGCGGTCACCACGAGCGGGATTCCGAGCGCCGCCGCGCCGACCAGCCACCACACCCATGCGTCGATGTTGTTCACATGGTCATGTTAGGCCGCGGGCGGTGACGGCGGACAGGGTGCGGAGTGGGTTCAGGACAGCGGCAGTCCCTGGGCGGTCCAGCGGTCACCGACCTGTTCGACGACGAGCGGGAGACCGAAGCACAGGGAGAGGTTGCGGGAGGTGAGTTCGAGCTCCAGCGGGCCGGCGGCGAGGACCTTGCCCTGGCGGATCATCAGGACGTGGGTGAAGCCGGGGGCGATCTCCTCGACATGGTGGGTGACCATGATCATCGAGGGGGCGATCGGGTCCCGGGCGAGCCGGCCGAGGCGGCGGACCAGGTCCTCGCGACCGCCGAGGTCGAGACCGGCGGCGGGCTCGTCGAGCAGGAGCAGTTCGGGGTCGGTCATCAGGGCGCGGGCGATCAGGGTGCGCTTGCGCTCGCCCTCGGAGAGAGTGCCGAACCTGCGGTCCAGGTAGTCGCTCATGCCGAGGCGGTCGAGGAAGGCGCGGGCGCGCTGCTCGTCGACGTCCTCGTACTCCTCCTGCCAGCCGGCGGTCATGCCGTAGGCGGCGGTCAGCACGGTCTGGAGCACGGTCTGACGCTTGGGGAGCTTCTCGGCCAGGGCGATGCCGGCCATGCCGACGCGGGGACGCAGCTCGAAGACGTCGGTGCCGGGCTTGCCGAGCGTCTCGCCGAGGACGGTGGCGGTGCCGCTGCTGGGGAAGAGGTAGGTGGAGGCGACGTTCAGCAGGGTGGTCTTGCCGGCGCCGTTGGGGCCGAGGATGACCCAGCGCTCACCCTCCTTGACCGACCAGGAGACCTGGTCCACGAGAGCCCGGCCCTCACGGACCACGGATACGTCCTGAAGCTCCAGAACATCGCTCATGAGCGCGTTGTCTCCCCTTGCAGTGTGCCGCCGGTCTCGGCTGTCGCGTACGCCTGTGGCTGGGTCCGCCGCGCCGGTGGGCGCAGCCCTGACCGAATCTACGCCACGAGCCGGGCGGGCCGTTCCATCGGTCCGGTCCTTAGGGTGGAGGCATGCTCTCGGAACCGCGCTCTGGACGCCTCACCTCATGGGGAAACTCCCTCTTGTCCGGATATGTCTCGCCGGATGACGCTGTGCTCGCCATCGTCGGGGACGACGCCGTCCATCGAGTGGAAGGGCTGCCCGGGGAGTCGGGGCCGGTCGGGCTCACGTTGGCGCTGGGGCGGCTGCGGCGGCTCGGGGTGGGCGCGCTGCGGGTGGCGCTGCCCGCGCCGGGGCATCCGCTGGGGCTGAGCGGGCCGCCGGAGTTCAACGCGCGGGCGCTGGAGGCCGGGGAGGCGGTGCTCTGCCACGGGGCCGCCTTCGGGCTGGTGCCCCAGGTGCACGAGGCCGGGCCCAAGGGCGATGTGCACGCGGAGGTGCTGTGGCACGTGCTGCCCGTGCGGGAGGCGCCGCCGGCCGACGTGCCGTCGCTGGGCGAGGCCGAGCGGGAACTGGCGGAGGCGCTGCGGGAGGCGACTTCGGTGCTGTCGCGGATGGACGTGGCCGGATCGGGGCCGGTGGCGGAGGCGGCGATCGACGCGTACCGGGCGCGGGCCGAGCGGGGGCAGGAGGTCCTGGCACCGGGGTATCCGCCGCGGGCGGTGCGGGTGCTGGAGCTGGCGCGGCGGGTGGCGCTGCTGGTCTCGCTGGCGTACGAGAAGGGGCACGGGGGCGCGGTGAGCGCGTCCGAGATGGCGGCGCGGGGGGCCGCGCTGCGGCCGGTGGAGCGGACGGCTCGGCGGGCGCAGGTGGCGGCGTACAACTCGGTGGTGGAGGAGCGGGAGAAACGGGACAAAGGGGCGAACTGACGAGTGGCGTGACCGGCGTCGAGACTGCCCGCGGACGGGCGAAACGGATCGCGAAACGGCCTCCTGGGGGGAGCCAGGAGGCCGTCGGTCCAGGTGGCTCAGTGGTTGAGGCCGAGGTTGCCGAAGGCGGGGTTCAGGACGCCGATGACGTTGACGCTGTTGCCGACGGCGTTGACCGGGATGTGGATCGGGGCCTGGACGACGTTGCCCGAGACGACGCCCGGGGAGCCCTTGGCGGCACCGCCCGCCCAGGCACCGTCGGTGGCGGAGGCCATCGAGGCGCCGGCGGCCACGAGCCCCCCGGCCACCATCGTCACGGCCGCCGCCTTCTTCAGGTTCTTCACTTCTGACCCCTCCTGGTGATCGCCGCGGCAGTCGCCGCGGCACGCACTGGAGAACGGCCGGGCCGCACGGAGGTTGCGCCATCCGGGGGACATTCCCACGACGGTATGAATCTCAGTCCGGAGCGGGACCCTCCGAATTGCCGTCCGCGGGCGGAGTCAGCCGCTCACGCCGTGGCGTACGGCCCACAGCGCGGCCTGGGTGCGGTCCGCGAGGTCGAGCTTCATCAGGATGTTCGACACATGTGTCTTGACGGTCTTCTCGGAGAGCACCAGGGCCCGGGCGATCTCGCGGTTCGAGCGGCCGTCGGCTATCAGGCCGAGCACCTCCCGCTCCCGCTCCGTCAGTGACGTTCCGCGGCTCTGGCCGGAGTTGCTCTCCTCCTGGGACAACAGGGCGCCCGCGACCTCCGGTTGGAGGAGGATGTGTCCGGCGTGCACCGAGCGGATGGCGCCGGCGAGCGCGTCGGGGTCCACGTCCTTGTAGACGTACCCGGCGGCGCCCGCGCGCAGCGCCGGCACCACCGTGCGCTGCTCGGTGAAGCTGGTGACGATCAGCACGCGCGCGGGATTGTCGAGTTCGCGGAGCCGACGCAGCGCCTCGACCCCGTCCATGACGGGCATCTTGACGTCCATGAGGACGACGTCGGGCCTCAGTTCCTCGGCGCGGGCGACTCCCTCGGCGCCGTCCGCCGCCTCGCCCACGACCTCGATGTCGTCCTGCACCTCCAGAAAGGTGCGCAGGCCCCGGCGGACCACCTGGTGGTCGTCGACGAGCAGCACCTTGATTGCGTCAGCCACCGGGGACCTCCATCTCGATCGCGGTGCCCTTGCCGGGCTCCGATCCCACCGTCAGCCGTCCGCCGGCCCCGCTCGCCCGGTCCCGCATGGAGACCAGGCCGAGGTGGCGGCCCGCGCGGCGCACCGCGTTCGGGTCGAAGCCGGTGCCGTCGTCGGTGATCCGCAGGACGGCGCCGCCGCCGCGGCGGTCCAGCGTGACGTCGACGTGGTCCGCCCGCGCGTGCCGCAGCGCGTTGTGCAGGGCTTCCTGGGCGACGCGGAGCATGGCCTCCTCCTGCGCGGCCGGCAGGGCGCGGATGCCGCGGGTGGTGAAGGTGACACGCGCGCTGTGGGCGCGGTCGAGGACCTGGATCTGGGTGCGGAGGGTGGCGACCAGGCCGTCCTCGTCGAGGGCGGCGGGGCGCAGCTCCACGACGGCGGCGCGCAGTTCGTCGACGGCCTCGGCTGCGAGGACGGCGACCTGCTGCAATTCACCCTTGGCGCGCGCCGGGTCGCGGTCGACGAGGGCGGTGGCGGCCTGGGCGGTCAGACGCAGGGAGAACAGTTTCTGGCTGACCGCGTCGTGCAGTTCGTGGGCGAGGCGGGAGCGCTCCTCGGCGATGGTCAGCTCGCGGCTGCGTTCGTAGAGGCGGGCGTTGGTGAGGGCGATCGCGGCGTGCTGGGCGAGGATGGCGAGCAGTTCCTCGTCCTCCTCGGTGAAGCCGCAGCCGCCCCGGGGCCTCTCGCAGTTCTTGTTCGCCAGGAACAGGGCGCCGATGACCTCGTCGCCGTCGCGGATCGGCAGGCCCAGGAAGTCGGACATCTCCGGGTGGGCGGCGGGCCAGCCCTCGAAGCGCGGGTCCTCGCGCAGGTCCGCGAGGCGCTCGGCGCGGGCCTCGTGCAGCATCGCGGCGAGGATGCCGTGCTGGCGCGGGAGCGGGCCGATGGCCCGCCACTGCTCTTCGCTGACCCCGTCGACCACGAACTGGGCGAAGCCGCCGTGGTCGTCCGGTACGCCGAGGGCGGCGTACTGCGCGTCGAGCAGTTCGCGGGCCGAGGCGACGATCGTCTTCAGGACGTCGCGCACCTCCAGATGCCTACTCATGGCCAGCAGCGCGGCGCTCACCGCGGCGAGGCCGGACCTGGGGCCTTGACTCATGTCCTCACGGTACCGGCGGGGGGTGACGGCGCGGATCGGCCCTGTGACGGCCGCGCCCCGGTCGCTGGACCTAGGTCCGGCGGCCCAGTACCGGACAGGCCGGGGGCGGCGGCGCGTACCGCGTCCTACCGGGAAAACCGCTCACCCAGTGCGTTGCAGCGGCAACCAACGGTGAGAAAACCTCTCCCCCGATGTGAGGGCACCCATAGGACGCAGATCACGTACGAACGGACATAGGAGACAGACCCCCCGTCACGAACGGGACAGACGATCCCGTCTGTCCTATTTTGTCCGTTCTGCTCCACTATCCGGCTTCGTACGTCACACCTTTGCCAGGGCATTTTGCGGCCGCTAAGAATTGCTCTCGTCGCTCAACGCCGCGGGTTTCCGCTCGCGGCGATTGTGTGGGACGGACCCCCTCCCGCAGTCCGGAGAGCGACCTCCGAGCTACTCGAAGAGGTCTATTCGCCATGCCCGCAAACTTCCGTCGTCCCAGTCGTGCCCTGGCCCAGCCCCGCAAGATCGCCGTCGCCGGCGTCGCCGTCCTCGGTGCGGCCGCCGTGGCCTTCTCGGCCGCGCCCAGCCAGGCCGAGCCTGCGAGCAGCGTCGCCGCCGCCCCTGTGCAGCTCGGCTCCCAGCCGATCCAGGGCGTCAAGGCCAGCGTCACCGACCAGCTCGCGGGCGAGAGCGTGAAGATCCAGGCCATCGCGGCCCAGAAGCAGGCCGCCGCGAAGCAGCAGGCCCAGGCCGCCGTCCTGCACAAGGCCAAGGCCGCGCACGAGGCCAAGCAGACCGCGAGCCGGTCCGCCGAGCGCCCGCAGATGCAGACGGTCGCCGTCCACACCAGCTACGGCAACAACCTGGACGGCTGGATCCGGCAGGCGCTCGCCGTCATGAAGCAGCACAACATCCCCGGCTCCTACAACGGCCTGCACCGCAACATCATGCGCGAGTCCTCGGGAAACCCGAACGCCATCAACAACTGGGACATCAACGCGCGCAACGGCATCCCGTCCAAGGGGCTGCTCCAGGTCATCGGCCCGACCTTCAACGCGTACCACGTGCCCGGCACGTCCAAGAACATCTACGACCCGGTCGCCAACATCACCGCCGCCGCCAACTACGCGGCGCACCGGTACGGCTCCATCGACCACGTCAACAGCGCGTACTGAGGCCGGCGCGGACCTCTGACAGCACGCCGAAGGGCGGCACCCCGCTGCGGGGTGCCGCCCTTCGTGCCGTGGCGCGGCGCGGTTACTTGCGCATGACCTCCGGCTCGTGGCGGCGCAGGAAGCGCGCCACCAGGAAGCCGCACACGACACCGAGCGCGATCAGCGCGACCATGTCGATGCCCCAGGCGGAGGCCGTGTGGTCCCACAGCGGGTCGGTACTGGTCGGGTCGTCGGTGTTCGGGGCGATGTTGTTGAAGTCCAGCGTGGTGCCGGCGGCGGCCACCGCCCAGCGCGACGGCATCAGGTACGAGAACTCGTTGACGCCGATGGTGCCGTTCAGCGTGAACAGGCAGCCGGTGAACACCACTTGGATGATGGCGAACATCACCAGCAGCGGCATGGTCTTCTCGGCGGTCTTCACCAGCGAGGAGATGACCAGTCCGAACATCATCGAGGTGAAGCCGAGCGCCATGATCGGCAGGCACAGCTCGAACAGCGTGGCGTTCCCCAGGATCAGGCCCTTTTCGGGGATCTCGCGGCTGGAGAAGCCGATCACGCCGACCATCAGGCCCTGGATCAACGTGACCGCACCGAGCACGACCACCTTGGACATCAGGTACGCCGAGCGGGACAGGCCGGTGGCGCGTTCCCGCTCGTAGATGACCCGTTCCTTGATCAGCTCACGGACGGAGTTCGCGGCGCCCGCGAAACAGGCGCCGACCGCGAGGATCAGCAGCACCGTGGTCGCCGTGCCGTTCGGGACGTGCAGTCCCGTCGTCCGGTTGATCTGCTCGTTGACCAGCAGACCGCGGTTGTGGTCGATGAGCAGGCTGACCGCGCCGAGCACCGCCGGCAGGATCACCGACAGCGCCAGGAAGCCCTTGTCGGAGGCGATCACCGACACGTACCGCCGGATCAGGGTCATCAGCTGCGAGCCCCAGCCCTGCGGCTTGGGCGGCCTGATGGCCTGCGGCGGAGGCATGTGTACGGCCTGCGGCTCGACGGCGTCGATGTCCGCGGCGTACATCTGGTAGTGCTGCGAGCCCTTCCAGCGGCCCGCCCAGTCGTAGTCGCGGTAGTTCTCGAAGGCGGAGAACACATCGGCCCAGGTGTCGTAGCCGAAAAAGTTCAGCGCCTCCTCCGGCGGGCCGAAGTAGGCCACGGCGCCGCCCGGCGCCATCACCAGCAGCTTGTCGCACAGGGCCAGCTCGGCCACGGAGTGGGTGACGACGAGGACCGTGCGGCCGTCGTCCGCGAGTCCCCGCAGCAGCTGCATGACATCGCGGTCCATACCCGGGTCGAGACCGGAGGTCGGCTCGTCCAGGAAGATCAGCGACGGCTTGGTGAGCAGCTCCAGGGCCACCGAGACACGCTTGCGCTGGCCGCCCGAGAGGGAGGTGACCTTCTTGTCCTTGTGGACGTCCAGCTTCAGCTCGCGCAGCACCTCGTCTATGCGGGCCTCGCGCTCGGCCGCCGTGGTGTCGGCCGGGAAGCGCAGCTTGGCCGCGTACTTCAGGGCCTTCTTCACGGCCAGTTCCTTGTGCAGGATGTCGTCCTGCGGGACCAGGCCGATGCGCTGGCGCAGCTCGGCGAAGTGCTTGTAGAGGTTCCGGTGGTCGTAGAGGACCTCGCCCTGGTCGGCGGGCCGGTAGCCGGTGAGCGCCTTCAGCAGGGTCGACTTGCCGGAACCGGACGGGCCGATGACCCCGACCAGCGACTTCTCCGGGACACCGAAGGAGACGTCCCGCAGGATCTGCTTGCCGCCGTCGACCGTCACGGTCAGGTGGCGGGCGGAGAAGGACACCTCGCCGGTGTCGACGAACTCCTCCAGCCGGTCGCCGACGATCCGGAACGTCGAGTGGCCGACGCCGACGATGTCCGTCGGGCCGAGCTGCACCGAGCCGCCCTTGGGGACCGGGTGGCCGTTGACGTACGTGCCGTTGTGCGAGCCCAGGTCGCGGATCTCGAAGCGGCCGTCGGGCGTGGCGTGGAACTCCGCGTGGTTGCGGGAGACCTGGAGGTCGGAGACGACCAGGTCGTTCTCCAGGGCACGGCCGATGCGCATCACGCGGCCGAGCGAGAACTGGTGGAAGGTCGTCGGGCTGCGGTCGCCGTAGACCGGCGGCGCCCCCGCGCCGCTGCCGGGGCCCTGCTGCTTCGGGATCGACGGCGTCTGCTGCCCCTGCTGCGGTTCCTGCCGGCCGGCCTGCGGGGACTGCTGCTGCGGCGCCTGCTGCGCCCAGCCGGGGTTCGCCCCCTGCGCCGCGTACGGCTGTTGCTGCGGCTGGGCCTGCGGCGTCGCCGCCGGGGCCGCGGCGCCGGAAAGGCTCAGCAGCGGCCCGTCGGTCGCGTTGCCGAGATGCACGGCCGCGCCCGGCCCGAGTTCCAGCTGGTGGATCCGACGGCCCTGCGCGAAGGTGCCGTTGGTGCTGCCGTGGTCCTCGATGACCCAACTGCGGCCGTTGAAGCTGACCGTGGCGTGACGCCAGGAAACCCTGGCGTCGTCGAACACGATGTCCCCCTGCGGATCGCGTCCCAGGGTGTAGGACCGGGACGGCTCGAGCGTCCAGGTCCGTCCATTGGTTTCAAGTACGAGTTCCGGCACTCCAAGCCCCACTGAGTTGTCCCCCGAGTTGCCCCCGTCGCGGGGAGTCTAGGGATGTCGAACATCGTGGGGAACTATTTCAGGCTCAGCCCACTGACCGAAAGCCGGGCCTTGTGAAGAGTGTGTACGTCCGCTTCGGCTGCTTTTTCGCCGACGGGGTTGAAACCCCGCCGGAGAGTGGTATTTCACGCGAGGGGGACATGCGCGGCGGCCGGGCCGCGCCGCGGATCGGGGGGTCTGCCATGAGTGCTGCCACGGACGTCGGGACCGCGAGGCACGGTGCGCGCCTGCCATGGCTCGACGTGCTGCTGTCCGCGATCGCCTCTGTGAGCTGGGCGTTGATCGGCATGGCGGGCACGGCCGCGCTCGGTCTGCATCTGCTGCGGGCCGACGCGGCGGGTTCGCTCGGGCCGATGACCGCCGCGGTAGTGGCACTTGGGGCGGGTGGTTCGGTCACGCCGTCCGGTGATGTGTCCGCGTTCGGCCTGAAAGGCGCCGAGGCGCACACCGCCCTCCAGATCACGCCACTCGGGGTGAGCCTGGTCGGTGCGTTACTGCTGTCGTGGTTCTTCCTACGATCCTTGCGCGCGACGGGAGTTGTGATCGCTCCCGCCGAACTCCTGGCCCGGGTGGGCGCGGTGGTGGCGCTGTTCGTGGCGGTGCTGGGCGGGCTGGCCTGGGCGGGCCACGACGTCGTCACGATCGACGGGGGCGCGCTCGGGCTCGGCAGGCTGCCGGGCGGCGCGGGATCCGGCGGCGTGAGCATTCCGGGGCTCGGCGATCTGGGGGACATCGGCGGGCTCCTGCCCGACCGCATCGGCAGGCTCATCGACGCCAAGGCGGCGGTCGGCTTCACCGTCGACACGGCGCCGACCCTGCTGGGCGGGCTCGCATGGTCGGCCGGGGTCCTGCTGATCGCGCTGCTCGCCTCGCGCCGCACGCCGCTGCCGCGCGGCTGGGAGGCCGTGCACCGGGTGGTGCGGCCCGCCGTGTCGGCGCTCGTCACGGTGCTGATGGTCGTCGTGGCGGCGGGTCTCGCGGCGGCCGCGTACGCCGCGATCGGCGACGACCATCCCCGGCGCATCGCGGGCGCGGCACTGCTCGGCACCCCCAACGGGGTGTGGCTCGGCATCACGATCGGCCTCTTCGTCCCCTGGGACGGCAGGGCGACGGGTGAACTGACCGGGCTCCTGCCGGACCCGCTGGACAGGCTGCTGACGGCGCACTCCGACCATCCGGTCACGCTGTCCCGTCTGGCCGACCTGGACGGCCGGGTGTGGCTGCTGGGCGTCGCGGCGGCGCTGGCGATGCTGCTGGCGGGGGTGCTGACGGCGGTACGGACTCCGGTGGGGGCGGCGCCGGGCCGCGGCGCCCTCGGCCTCGCGGGGCGGTGCGCGCTGCGGCTGGGCGCCGCCACCGCGCTGGCGCTGCCGCTGCTCGCGTGGTCGGCGGAGGTGTCGGTGGACGCGTCCTTGTCCGTCCTCGGCTTCGACGCGTTCGGCGCCGGGGTGGAACTGCGCGGGCATCTGGGCACGGCGCTGCTGCTCGGCGCCGTGTGGGGGGCCGGCGCGGGCGCCGTGGGCGCTCTGCTGGTGTGCGCGACCGGAGCCGCCGGCAGCCGTGCGGCGCCCTTGGCACAGGGTGACAGGGCAGTCGCGGAAGGGGGCGCCTCGGGGGCTGGGGCTGCGGAGGGAGCCGGTCACGAGATACGGACCGCCGCGAACGAGGCCGGGCAGCCCGGCCGTACGGGCGGACCCGGCCCCTATGCCTCGGGGACCCCCTACACACCGGGGACGCCGTACCGCCCGCCGAACCCGTCCACCAACCCGTACCTGCGCCTGCCGGACGAACTACGAGCCCCACAGGACGCCCGTCCCGAGGAAACCCGCCCACGGGACGTACGCCCATCGGACGGCCGCGGGCTGTCCGGTGGGGCGGAGTCCGCCGAGGCGGGCGGACTCGGCGGCGGGTGGGCCCGGCCGGGTCCGCAGGACGGCCGAGGGCAGTCCAGTTGGGCGGAGTCCGCCGAGCCGGAGGGGCCGGGCCGACCGGACGGACCGGGCGGTGGGCGGGCTCGGTCGGAGGCTTCGGGCCGACCGCGAGACCAGCAGGACACCCGTTCGGCGGGCCACCGTCCACCCGACAGCCGCAGGCCGTCCGGTCGGGCGGAGTCCACCGAGCAGGAAGGGCCGCGCGGACGCGGCGGCAGGCGGGGCCGGCCGACGGCCTCGGACCGACCGCGAGACCCGCAGGACACCAATCCGGCAGACGGCCGAGGCCAGTCCGGCCGGGCGGAGTCCACCGATCCGGACTGGCCGGGCGGAGCAGGCGGCGGGCGGGACCGGCCGGTGGCCTCGGGCGGGCCGCGAGACCAGCAGGACACCCGTCCGGCGGGCCACCGTCCGTCCGACGGCCGAAGGCAATCCGAGTGGGCGAAGCCTGCCGAGCCGGATGGGGCGGGTGGACCAGGTGGTGGGCGGGACCGGTCGGCGGGTTCGGGGGGCGACGTGTACGAGGCGCCGACGGTGGTCGGGCCTGTGCGGCCGCTCCCGCCCCCGCCCCCGCGGCCGCCGAAGCGGCCCCCGGGAGCACAGGACGATGGGCCGCCGCCTCCGCCCAGGCCGCCCCGGTCTCCGAAGAAGTGAGCGCCGGACGGTAGCGAGGCCGTCGTCCGGTGGACACCTGTTGTTCGCTGTCCGTCAGGCGGACCTGAGGGGCAGCGGACACTGGGTGCCGGATACGGTGGAAGCACCATGAGCGCTTCGCAGACCTCTGCCGATCCCACCCTTCTCGTCAAGATCTTCGGGAAGGACAGGCCGGGCATCACGGCCGGTCTCTTCGACACCCTCGCCGCCTACTCCGTCGACGTGGTCGACATCGAGCAGGTCGTCACCCGTGGCCGGATCGTGCTGTGCGCGCTCGTCACCCAGCCGCCCGCCGCGCTGGAGGGCGACCTGCGGGCCACCGTGCACAGCTGGGCCGAGTCGATGAAGATGCAGGCGGAGATCATCTCCGGCCGCGGCGACAACCGGCCGCGCGGCCTCGGACGCTCCCTGGTCACCGTTCTCGGCCACCCGCTCACCGCGGAGGCGACCGCCCGGATCGCCGCACGGATCACCCGGGCCGGCGGCAACATCGACCGTATCTTCCGGCTGGCCAAGTACCCGGTGACGGCAGTGGAGTTCGCGGTGTCCGGCGTGGAGACGGAGCCGCTGCGCACCGCTCTCGCGACGGAGGCCGCGGCACTCGGTGTCGATGTCGCGGTCGTCGGGGCGGGCCTGCACCGGCGGGCCCAGCGCCTGGTCGTCATGGACGTGGACTCCACGCTCATCCAGGACGAGGTGATCGAACTGTTCGCCGGGCACGCCGGCTGCGAGGACAAGGTCGCCGAGGTGACGGCGGCGGCGATGCGCGGCGAGCTGGACTTCGAGCAGTCGCTGCACGCGCGCGTCGCACTGCTGGAGGGGCTGGACGCCTCCGTGGTGGACAAGGTGCGCAGCGAGGTGCGCCTGACGCCGGGCGCGCGCACCCTGATCCGTACGCTCAAGCGGCTCGGTTACCAGGTCGGTGTCGTCTCGGGCGGCTTCACCCAGGTCACGGACGACCTGAAGGAACGGCTCGGGCTGGACTTCGCGCAGGCCAACACCCTGGAGATCGTCGACGGGAAGCTGACCGGCCGGGTCACCGGCGAGATCGTCGACCGGGCGGGCAAGGCGCGACTGCTGCGCCGCTTCGCCGCCGAGGCGGGCGTTCCGCTGTCGCAGACGGTGGCGATCGGTGACGGCGCGAACGACCTGGACATGCTCAACGCGGCCGGTCTCGGGGTCGCCTTCAACGCCAAGCCGGTGGTGCGGGAGGCGGCGCACACGGCGGTGAACGTGCCGTTCCTCGACACCGTCCTCTACCTGCTCGGGGTCACCCGCGAAGAGGTCGAGGCGGCGGACGCGCACGAGGAGAGCTGAGCGGTCCGCGCCGGCCGCCTCCCGCAGCGCCGTCGGGCTACTCCGACGGCGCCCAGTAGTCGAGCAGTGTGGCCACGCCCGGCTCCAGGGCCTTCCAGGAGCCGTCGAAGGACAGCACGGCGAACGCGGCGGCCGGGAACCCACGGCGGTTCATCCGCTCGCGGGCATCGCCCTCGGCCGAGCCCGACAGCACCTCGGCAAGGCCCTGGATGCCCGGGTTGTGGCCGATGAGGATCACGCTCCGCACATCGTCCGGCGTCTCGTTGAGGACGGTGATCAGCTCGCCGGGCGAGGCGTCGTAGACCCGCTCCTCGTAAACGGTCTTCGGCCGATGCGGCAACTCGTGGACGGCGAGCTTCCAGGTCTCGCGGGTTCGGATCGCGGTCGAGCACAGGGCCAGGTCGACGGGGACACCGGCGTCGGCCAGCTTGCGGCCGGCGACTGCGGCGTCCGTGCGGCCCCGCTCAGCGAGTGGTCGTTCGTGGTCGGCCACCTGCGGCCAGTCGGCTTTCGCATGCCGGAAGAGGACAATCCTGCGGGGTTCTGCGACGCTCATGCGTCCCAGCTTCGCATGAAACAGGCCATGGGGCGCAGGGAGTTGACATGCGCCTTTTCAGGGACAGCGGGCGGCACGGGCCCGTGCCCCGAGGACGGCGTCCGGGGCGCCTTCGTGGGGTGTCAGCGGGCGAGCAGTTCCCGGGCGTGCCGGAACAGCTGGGTGAGCGCGGGGTCGCCGGCTGCCGCCTGTGCGTCCGCCGGGTTGCGTATCAGGAAAAGCAGCGCGACGAACGCCAGCACCGGCAGGGCCAGGGCCCACCACGGCAGCCGGGAGTCGACGCCGGCGCCCGTGGTCGCCGGGTGGGGCCGGGTGTGCGTACGCGCCGACATGATCGCCTCCGCTGATCTCCGAGGTCCGCCGACCGCCTCTCGCGGTCACATCTCGAAGCTACGGAATCCGCGCTCCCCGGCCCATCCGGTGATCCACCCACTTGCCCCTGACCCTCACCCCCTAGGGGATGGGGGGTTAACCCCACCATCGACCCTGAGGAGCCGGCTCACGGACGCGCGGGCGTCACGGGACGCACGTACGGCGCGGGGGTCACGGCGGGAAGGCGTCACCGCGCGCGGGGAAAGCGACCGCCGCCGCGCGAGGCCACGGCGGCGGATCGGTCACGGCGCCGCGAGGGTGGCGACGATGGCGATGATCACGAAGATGGCGAAGAACGTGCCGAGGACGAACAGCATCTTCCTCTGGCCGTCCTTGGGGTTCGGGTCGAGCACAGGCTGCATGCGCCCCAGTCTCGCACCCTTCGCCCGGTACGCGGCCCGCGGGGCCGCCTCAGCGCGCCGCCTCGTCCTCCACCGTGCGGTCGCGGCCCGCCACGTAGCCGACCACCATCTGCGGCACCATCAGTCCGGCCATGAGCGCGATGGGCAGCCCCCAGCCGCCGCTGCTCTGGTACAGCACGCCCACCAGCAGCGGACCCGGGATGGAGATCAGGTAGCCGGTGCTCTGCGCGAACGCGGACAGCTGGGCCACGCCCGGACCGGTCCTGGCCCGCATGCCGACCATCGTGAGCGCGAGCGGGAAGGCGCAGTTGGCGATGCCGAGGAGCAGGGCCCAGGCCCAGGAGCCGGTGGCGGGCGCGAGATAGAGACCGGCGTAGCCGATCAGGCCGCAGACGCCGAGGACCAGCACGATCGGGCCCTGGTGGGGCAGCCGGGTGGCCAGGCGCGGGATGACGAAGGCCAGCGGCACGCCCATCGCCATGGTGACGGCGAGGAGCAGTCCGGCCTTGCCGGCGGGGACGCCCGCGTCCCGGAAGATCTGCGCCATCCAGCCCATGGTGATGTAGGCGGCGGTGGCCTGGAGTCCGAAGAAGACGGCCAGGGCCCAGGCGGTACGGCTCCGGGTGATGCGCAGCGCCGGGGCCTGCGCCTCCCGCGCGTGGGCCGCTTCCCCGGACGCGGGTCCGGTGTGGGCCGGCGCCTGCGCGGTGGTGCGGGACCGGTCCCGTACCACCGGCAGCCACGGCAGCACCGCCGCCGCGGCGAGCAGGGCCCACACGGAGAGTCCGGAGCGCCAGCTGCCGCCGAGCGCCCCGGTCAGCGGCACGGTCACCGCGGCGGCGGTCGAGGTGCCGAGGGCGAGGGCCATCGAGTACAGGCCGGTCATGGTGCCGACCCGGTCGGGGAACCAGCGCTTGACGATGACGGGCATCAGGACGTTGCTGACGGCGATGCCCATGAGGGCCAGCGCGCTGGCGGCGACGAACGCGGCCGTGCTGCCCACGTAGGGCCGTATCACCAGTCCGGCGGCGATGGCGACCATGCCCGAGCACACCACGGCGGCCGGCCCGAAGCGGCGGGCCAGCCGGGGTGCCATGACGCCGAAGACGGCGAAGCAGAGCGGGGGCACGGAGGTGAGCACTCCGGCCACGCTGCCGCTCATGCCGAGCCCGTGGCGGACCTCCTCCAGGAGCGCGCCGAGGCTGGTGATGGCGGGGCGGAGGTTCAGCGCGGTCAGCACGAGTCCGACGACGACCAGGCGCGTGGTCCACGCGCGCGTGGCGCCGCCACCGGGCGCTCGTCGTCCGTGCGGTTCCGGCTCCGGGATGTCCCGGGAATTGGTGGTCGCGGCCGGGATGCGTTCGGTCGTCTGTGTCGTCGTGCGGGTCGTTTCCTCGCGTGGCATGAGAACCATCATAGAATGATGGGATGATTGGTTGTCGACGCCTCGGGGTCCTGGCCCCGGGTCCCGCGTGCGAAGGTGTGCCATGCCACTGAGCCATCCGCGCCGGTCGGCGCTGTCCGAACAGGTCATCGCCGCCCTGCGCAGCCAGATCACCACGGGCGAGTGGTCGGTCGGCTCCCGCATCCCGACGGAGCCGGAGCTGGTGGAGCAGCTCGGTGTGGCCCGCAACACGGTCCGCGAGGCGGTCCGGGCACTGGCCCACAACGGCCTGCTGGACATCCGCCAGGGTTCGGGCACGTACGTCGTGGCGACCAGCGAGCTGGCGGGCGTGATGCACCGCAGGTTCGCCGAGGCCGATCCGCGGCACATCGCCGAGCTGCGTTCCGCGTTGGAGTCGGCCGCGGCCGGGCTGGCCGCGGAGCGGCGCACCGAGAAGGACCTCAAGCAGCTCCACGCGCAGTTCCTGCGCCGCGAGCAGGCCTGGGAGTCCGGTGACACGGAGGCGTTCGTGACCGCGGACGCCACGTTCCACCTGGCGGTGGTGGCCGCGTCCCACAACGACGTCATGACGGCGACGTACGCGGATCTGGGCGAGGTGCTGCGGGACTGGCTGCGCGCGGACGTCGGCGCGGAACTGACGCCGGATACGTACATGGACCACACCCGGCTGCTCGACGCGATCCGCGCGGGCGACGCCGAGACGGCCGCCGCCGAGGCCGCGAGCTACGCGCTGCTGTGCCGTACGGGCCGGATCACTTCGCCCGCGGGCAGGTGACCCGGACCGAGCGCACCTCCTTCCCGCAGCGGCCGGTCGTCCGGACGGCCCGCGCGGGCCCCGAGGCCACCGCGGAGCCGTCGCTGTCGGGGTCCCACCACCGGTCGCACTCGATGTGCGGGCCGGCGCGGCCGGTCCCGGATTACGGGTTGTGGCAGTACGCCGTCGCCTGGGAGCCGGAGACGGAGCTGGTGGCGCGGCAGCCGGCGCCGGACGGCTCCGGCGCCGCGGGCAGCCCGGCACGCGCACGCGTGCGCGGCGTCGCCCGAACGGCAGCGACGGCCCGTACGGCAGCGGCAGCGGCAGCGGCAGCGGCAGCGGCAGCGGCAGCGGCAGCGGCAGCGCGAGAACGACGGCCACTGTCGGTGGGGCTGCACTGCGGACGCGGGAACGGCGGAGGGCCCGCACCCCGGGGTGCGGGCCCTCGAACGTCGCCGAAGCTCAGCGGCGCGGCGTCACGCGCCGATGGCGTGCAGACCGCCGTCGACGTGGATGATCTCGCCGGTGGTCTTCGGGAACCAGTCGCTCAGCAGGGCCACGATGCCCCGGCCGGCCGGCTCGGGGTCCTTCAGGTCCCACTCCAGCGGGGAGCGGGTGTCCCACACCGAGGCCAGGTCGCTGAAGCCCGGGATGGACTTGGCGGCCATGGAACCGAGCGGGCCCGCCGAGATGAGGTTGCAGCGGATGTTCTGCTTGCCCAGGTCGCGCGCCATGTAGCGGCTGGTCGCCTCCAGGGCGGCCTTGGCCGGGCCCATCCAGTCGTACTGCGGCCAGGCGTACTGGGCGTCGAAGGTGAGGCCGACGACCGAGCCGCCGTTCTGCATCAGCGGCAGGCAGGCCATGGTCAGCGACTTCAGCGAGAACGCCGAGACGTGCATGGCCGTGGCGACCGACTCGAACGGCGTGTTGAGGAAGTTGCCGCCGAGCGCGTCCTGCGGCGCGAAGCCGATGGAGTGGACGACGCCGTCGAGGCCGCCGAGCTCCTCGCCGACGACGTCGGCCAGACGGCCCAGGTGCTCGTCGTTGGTGACGTCGAGCTCGATGACCTTGGTCGGCTTCGGCAGCTTCTTGGCGATGCGCTCGGTCAGCGTGGGCCGCGGGAACGCGGTCAGGATGATCTCGGCGCCCTGCTCCTGGGCCAGCTTGGCGGTGTGGAAGGCGATGGAGGACTCCGTCAGCACACCCGTGATCAGGATGCGCTTGCCCTCGAGGATTCCGCTCATGGTGATCAGTGACCCATTCCCAGTCCGCCGTCAACGGGAATGACGGCTCCAGTGATGTACGAGGCGTCGTCCGAGGCGAGGAAACGCACTGCCGCGGCGATCTCCTCCGGCTGCGCGTAACGGCCGAGCGGCACCTGCCCCATGATGTTCTCGCGCTGCTCGTCGGAGAGCGCCCGGGTCATGTCGGTGTCCACGAAACCGGGGGCGACGACGTTGAAGGTGATGTTGCGCGAGCCCAGCTCACGGGCGAGGGACCGCGCGAAGCCGACCAGGCCGGCCTTGGAGGCGGCGTAGTTGGCCTGGCCCGCCGAGCCGAGCAGACCGACCACCGAGGAGATCAGGACGACGCGGCCCTTCTTGGCGCGCAGCATGCCGCGGTTGGCCCGCTTGACGACGCGGAAGGTGCCGGTGAGGTTGGTCTCGAGGACCGAGGTGAAGTCCTCCTCGGACATGCGCATCAGGAGCTGGTCCTTGGTGACGCCGGCGTTGGCGACGAGGACCTCGACGGGGCCGTGCTCGGCCTCGATCTCCTTGTAGGCCTGCTCCACCTGCTCGGGGTCGGTGATGTCGCACCTGACGGCGAGGCAGCCCATTTCCTTGAGGGCGGCCGGCGGCTCCCCCGAACGGTAGGTGATGGCGACCTTGTCGCCCGCGTCGGCGAACGCACGGGCGATGGCGAGGCCGATCCCCCGGTTGCCTCCGGTGACGAGAACCGAGCGGCTCAACGGATCACCCTTTCGATAGCGGTCTGAAGCATTCCGACAACCCGCCCGAACACCTCGATGACAGGCGGCTTCACCGAAAACCTATCGGTCCGGCCACGCCACCGGGCAATCGGGCACCGACAGTGGCTCTCCCCGGCTCCTGTCGGGTTCCTACAGTCGCAACGACCTGGTCAGTCCCCCGTGCCGGGACGTTCGCCGAAAGGTCCGCCCGTCCCCTGTCGCTTACTCGGAGGAACACGACGCGTGCGACGTGATTCACTGCCCGCGACGGCCATCACAGGAGAGCGCCTCGAAGGGAAGCCCGCCCGTGCCCCACGAAGTCGATCAGTCGTTCCTCGCCCTGCCCCTACGGCCCCTCGCCGACGCCGCCCTGGCACGCGCGCGTTCCTTGGGGGCCGAGCATGCGGACTTCCGGTTCGAGCGGGTGCGCGCTGCGTCCTGGCGGCTCAGGGACGCCCGGCTCGCCGGGTCGTCGGACAGCACCGACCTGGGATACGCGGTGCGTGTCGTGCACGGAGGGACCTGGGGGTTCGCCTCGGGGGTGGACCTGACGCCGGACGCGGCCGCCAAGGTCGCCTCGCAGGCGGTCGCGATGGCCAAGCTGTCGGCGCAGGTCATCAAGGCCGCGGGGTCCGACGAGTACGTGAAGCTGGCGGACGAGCCGGTACACGCCGAGAAGACCTGGGTGTCCTCGTACGCGATCGACCCCTTCACCGTGCCCGACGAGGAGAAGGCGGGGCTGCTCGCCGAGTGGAGCGCGCGTCTGCTCGCCGCCGACGGCGTCGATCATGTCGACGCCTCGCTGCTGACCGTGCACGAGAACAAGTTCTACGCCGACACCGCCGGGACCGTGACCACGCAGCAGCGGGTGCGGCTGCATCCGCAGCTGACCGCCGTGTCGGTGGACGACTCCAGCGGCGAGTTCGACTCGATGCGCACGCTCGCCCCACCCGTCGGGCGGGGCTGGGAGTACCTCACCGGCACCGGCTGGGACTGGGAGGGCGAGCTGGAGCGGATTCCCGGGCTGCTCGCCGAGAAGATGCGCGCGCCGAGCGTCGAAGCGGGCCTCTACGACCTGGTCGTCGACCCCTCCAACCTGTGGCTGACCATCCACGAGTCCATCGGCCACGCCACCGAGCTGGACCGGGCCCTCGGCTACGAGGCCGCCTACGCCGGCACCTCGTTCGCCACCTTCGACCAGCTGGGCAAGCTGAAGTACGGCTCCGAGCTGATGAACGTCACCGGCGACCGCACCGCCGAGCACGGCCTGGCCACCGTCGGCTACGACGACGAGGGCGTCGAGGCGCAGTCCTGGGACCTGGTCAGGGACGGCACGCTGGTCGGCTACCAGCTGGACCGCCGGATCGCACAGCTGACCGGGTTCGAGCGGTCCAACGGATGCGCCTTCGCCGACTCCCCCGGCCATGTGCCCGTGCAGCGGATGGCGAACGTGTCGCTCCAGCCCGACCCGGCCGGGCTGTCGACCGAGGATCTCATCGGGAGCGTCGACCGCGGGATCTACGTCGTCGGAGACCGGTCCTGGTCGATCGACATGCAGCGCTACAACTTCCAGTTCACGGGTCAGCGGGCGTACCGGATCCGTAACGGCCGCCTCGACGGGCAGGTACGGGACTTCGCCTACCAGGGGATCACGCCCCAGTTCTGGGGCTCCATGGCGGCCGTGGGCGGACCGCAGACGTATGTCCTGGGCGGCGCCTTCAACTGCGGCAAGGCCCAGCCGGGCCAGATCGCGGCGGTCTCGCACGGCTGCCCGTCGGCCCTCTTCAAGGGCGTCAGCATTCTGAACACCACGCAGGAGGCCGGTCGATGAGCGTCGGTTTCGGAGCCGGCCGGGGGTCCGGGGGTTGTCCCCCGGAAAAGCACAGCCTGAACACCACGCAGGAGGCCGGGCGATGACCGTCAGCTTCGGAGCCGGCCGGGGGTCCGGGGGTTGTCCCCCGCAAAAGCACAGCCTGAACACCACGCAGGAGGCCGGTCGATGAGCCCGCGTACCAGCAAGCCGCACGAGATCGTCGAGCGCGCCCTCGCACTGTCCCGGGCCGACGGGTGCGTCGTGATCGCCGACGAGCAGTCCACCGCCAATCTGCGCTGGGCGGGCAACGCGCTGACCACGAACGGTGTCACGCGCGGACGCACCCTCACCGTGATCGCGACCGTCGACGGCCGGGAAGGCACCGCCTCGGGCGTGGTGTCGCGGGCCGCCGTGACCGAGGACGAGCTGGAGCCGCTGGTGCGGGCCGCGGAGGCCGCCGCGCGCGGGGCGGGGCCCGCCGAGGACGCCCAGCCGCTGGTGACGGACGTACCGCAGTCCCCGGGCTTCACCGACGCGCCCGCCGAGACCTCCTCGGCGGTGTTCGCGGACTTCGCGCCCGCGCTCGGCGAGTCGTTCGCACGCGCGCGTGCCGGTGGCCGCGAACTGTACGGCTTCGCCAACCACGAGATGGTGTCGACCTATCTGGGTACGTCGACGGGCCTGCGGCTGCGCCACGACCAGCCGGCCGGGACGCTGGAGCTGAACGCCAAGTCCCCGGACCGCACCCGCTCGGCGTGGGCCGGGAGGTCCACGCGGGACTTCAAGGACGTGGACCCGGCGGCGCTGGACGCGGAGCTGGCCGTACGGCTCGGCTGGGCGGAGCGCCGGATCGAGCTGCCCGCCGGGCGGTACGAGACGCTGCTGCCGCCGACGGCGGTCGCCGATCTGCTGATCTACCAGATCTGGTCGTCCTCGGGCCGGGACGCCGCCGAGGGGCGCACGGTGTTCTCCAAGCCGGGCGGCGGCACCCGCGTCGGCGAGAAGCTGACCGAGCTTCCCCTGACGCTGCGCAGCGATCCGGACGAGCCGGGCCTGGAGTGCGCGCCGTTCGTGGTCGCGCACTCCTCCGGGGACGACCGGTCGGTGTTCGACAACGGGCTGCCCGTGCACGCCACCGAGTGGATCGGCGGCGGCGAGCTGCGGCATCTGCTGACCACCCGGCACAGCGCCGGCCTGACCGGTCTGCCGCTCGCCCCGTCGGCCGGCAACCTCGTCCTCGACGGCGGCACCGACCGCTCGCTCCAGGAGATGGTCGCCGGCACCGAGCGCGGGCTGCTGCTCACCTGCCTGTGGTACATCCGCGAGGTGGACCCCGCGACGCTGCTGCTCACGGGCCTGACCCGGGACGGCGTGTACCTCGTGGAGAACGGCGAGGTGACCGGTGAGGTCAACAACTTCCGGTTCAACGAGTCGCCGGTGGACGTGCTGGGAAGGGCGACCGAGGCCGGGCGGACCGAGAAGACGCTGCCCAGGGAGTGGAGCGACTACTTCACCCGGGCCGCGATGCCGGCGCTGCGCGTCCCGGAATTCAACATGAGCTCTGTCAGTCAGGGCGTATAACCTCGTAGTCGGCTGTCACCCGACTGCCCGAAGAGCACCGAGCATCACCTAGGAGACACGAGAACCGTGACGGACATCGTCGACGAGCTGAAGTGGCGTGGGCTGTTCGCCCTGTCCACCGACGAGGACGCTTTGCGCAAGGCGCTCGCGGACGGTCCCGTCACGTTCTATTGCGGCTTCGACCCGACGGCACCGTCACTGCACGTGGGGCACCTGGTGCAGGTGCTCACCGTGCGCCGGCTCCAGCAGGCCGGGCACCGACCGCTGGCGCTGGTCGGCGGGGCCACGGGCCTGATCGGCGACCCCCGCCCGACCGCCGAGCGCACGCTGAACGACCCGGAGACGGTGGCCGGCTGGGTGGACCGGCTGCGCGGCCAGATCGAGCCGTTCCTGTCCTTCGAGGGCGAGAACGCCGCCGTGATGGTGAACAACCTCGACTGGACGCAGGGCCTGTCCGCGATCGAGTTCCTGCGGGACATCGGCAAGCACTTCCGGGTCAACAAGATGCTGACGAAGGACTCCGTCGCCCGCCGTCTGGAGTCCGACCAGGGCATCAGCTACACCGAGTTCAGCTACCAGATCCTCCAGGGCATGGACTTCCTCCAGCTCTACCGGAGGTACGGCTGCGCGCTCCAGCAGGGCGGCAGCGACCAGTGGGGCAACCTCACGGCCGGCCTCGACCTGATCCACCGCCTTGAGCCGGACGCGGCGGTGCACGCGCTCGCGACGCCGCTGATGACGAAGGCGGACGGCACCAAGTTCGGCAAGACCGAGGGCGGCGCGGTCTGGCTCGACGCGGAGATGACGACGCCGTACGCGTTCTACCAGTTCTGGCTGAACGTGGACGACCGGGACATCTCCCGCTACATGCGCATCCTGTCCTTCAAGTCCCGCGAGGAGCTGGAGGAGCTGGAGCGGCAGACCGAGGAGCGTCCGCAGGCGCGGGCCGCGCAGCGCGCTCTGGCCGAGGAGCTGACGACACTGGTGCACGGCGCCGAGCAGACGGCCGCCGTGATCGCCGCGTCCAAGGCGCTGTTCGGCCAGGGCGAGCTGACCGGGCTGGACGAGCGGACCCTGGCCGCGGCGCTGTCGGAGGTGCCGCGTGCCGAGGTCACCGAGCTGGGCCCGGTGGTCGACCTGTTCGCCGAGGTCGGCCTGGTGCCCAGCAAGTCGGCCGCGCGCCGCACGGTGAAGGAGGGCGGCGCCTACGTGAACAACGTCAAGGTCACCGCCGAGGACGCGGTCCCCGCCGCGGAGGACCTGCTGCACGGCCGCTGGCTGGTGCTGCGCCGGGGCAAGAAGAACCTGGCGGCGGTCGAGGTCACGAACGGCTGAGCCCGGACGTACGACCAGGCACGAAGGGGGCGGCCCACACGGGATTCCGGGTGGGCCGCCCCCTTCGGCTCGGGCTGTGCACCCGCGCTATGCCCGCTGGGCGTCCTGCCTCTTCTTGTTGCCCCACAGCGCCATGTACGCCATATCGCCGACGAAGACGATGATGATCGCGGCCACGAGCTGGAAGAAGTGCCTGCTCCAGTCGATGCCGCGGGTCGAGGCGACACCGGCCGCGCGGGCTACCGCGTTGCCGACGATCGCGCCGAGCATGCCGAAGATCGTGGTCAGCCAGATGGGGCTGTGCTGCTTGCCCGGGATGATCGCCTTCGCGATCAGTCCCAGCACGAAACCCACGATGATCGCCCACAACCAGCCCATGGCTGCCTCCTCGTCCGGCTCTATGTGAGCATTACGCCCAGTGTCGGGGCGGCTTCGGTGGGTCGCACGTCGGGTACGGCCGCCGGAAGGCCCCCGGGGCGGCCCGCGGGACGGAGCCGACGCCGTTCGTGCAGGCAGAACGGCGGCCCCGGCCTCGTAGGCGGTGGGAACGCGGCGTAACGTGGAGGTCGTGCGGGTCGTTGTCCCGACCGGTCACGGACCGGACGCGGGCCGGGGAGTTGTCCGATACGGACGAATGGTGGACGGGTGATGCGGAAACTGCACGGCGAGGGTAACGCCCAGGTGTTCCGGATCACGGGAGCCCGGACGGGCCTTCAGGAGGATGTGCGCGGCCGGCAGCGCCGGTACGTCATCTCGATGTCGATCCGTACGGCGTCGGTGATCCTCGCGGTGGCGCTGTGGAACGTCGAGCGGTATGTGGCGATCGTGGCGCTGGTGCTCGGGGCGGTACTGCCCTACATCGCCGTGGTGATCGCGAACGCGGGGCGGGAGGGCGCGCCCAAACTGCCGTCGACGTTCGTCACCATGCCGTCGAAGCCGATGATCACGCCGCCGCGGAGCGACGACGGTTTCGCGCCGTCCGCCACGGACGACACCGCGGCCGGAACGGCGCGCGAGCCGCGTGACAGCGCTTGACCTGGCCCGTCGGCGCCGCCGAACAGTGGCGTTCCGGAAAGCTCAAGAAATGCTCAGATCAATCATGTTGTTCCGGTGCCGGGCGGCGGGTCACCCGTGACATACTTCCTACGCGCTCCGCATCCCCCGTCGGAGCGACAGACCGACGCCGGGCAGCTCCCCCCGTGGCTGCTCGGCGTCGCCTTGTGTGCAGTGGTTGTGAGACGAACCCGTGACTGACGAAACCCCGATCTGCTCCGCCAAGGGCTGCCGTGCCGCCGCTGTGTGGGTGCTGGCCTGGAACAACCCGAAGATCCACACACCGGAGCGCCGCAAGACGTGGCTGGCGTGCGAGGAACACCGGGAGCACCTGTCCCAGTTCCTCGGTGTGCGGGGCTTTCTGAAGGACGTGGTTCCCTTCAGCGAGTGGGAAGCGCCGGACAACAGCGCACACGGCGGCGCCTAGTGCTGTGACCGGAAAGGTTTGCCGGAAAGCTCGCGGCGTCCGGTGCTGGGGGTACCTCCCTCGCCCTTCAGGCAGTGGGGGAGCATCGCAAGGCGGAGCGTCACCTGCGTACTGGATGTACTCGGGTGATGCGACAACGCGGCGAGGTGCAGTGCCGGGCGTCGCGAGCCGGTGAACCTTCCGGTCGCAGCACTAGCCGCCGATCGCCGACATCGGCCGCTGCGGCTGGACGAACGACGGGTCGTCCAGGCCCGCTCCCGCCTTCTTGCCCCACATCGCCACCCGCCATATGCGGGCGATCTCCTCGTCGGGGGCGCCGGAGCGCAGGGCGGCGCGCAGATCGGTCTCCTCGGTGGCGAACAGGCAGGTGCGGATCTGGCCGTCGGCCGTGAGCCGGGTGCGGTCGCAGGCCGCGCAGAACGGGCGGGTGACGGAGGCGATCACGCCGACGCGGTGCGGGCCGCCGTCCACGATCCAGCGCTCGGCCGGGGCCGAGCCGCGCTCCCCGGCACCCTCGGGGGTCAGCTCGAAGCGGGTGCCCAGCGAGGTCAGGATCTCGGCCGCGGTCACCATGCCCTCGCGCTTCCAGCCGTGCTGGGCGTCCAGGGGCATCTGCTCGATGAAGCGGAGCTCGTAGTCGTGCTCCACCGCCCAGGCCAGCAGGTCCGGGGCCTCGTCCGCGTTCAGGTCGCGCATCAGGACGGTGTTGACCTTCACCGGGGTCAGGCCGGCCTCGCGGGCGGCTTCGAGGCCCTCGATGACGTCCTTGTGCCGGTCCCGGCGGGTGAGCGCCTTGAAGACGTCCGGGCGCAGGGTGTCCAGGGAGACGTTGACCCGGTCCAGGCCGGCGGCCCTCAGGGCGGTCGCGGTGCGCTTCAGTCCGATGCCGTTGGTGGTGAGGGACGTCTGCGGGCGGGGATCCAGCGCCGCGACCCGCTCGACGATGCCGACCAGGCCGGGGCGCAGCATGGGCTCGCCGCCGGTGAAGCGGACCTCCCTGATACCGAGGGAGGTGACGGCGATGTCGATCAGGCGGACGATCTCGTCGTCGGTGAGCAGGGTCGGCTTGGCCAGCCACTGCAGCCCTTCCTCGGGCATGCAGTACGTACAGCGCAGGTTGCACCGGTCGGTCAGCGAGACTCTCAGGTCGGTGGCCACCCGGCCGTAGGTGTCGATGAGCATGTGGCCCCCTCCCTCGTCGCGGATCCATGTGGCGCACCACTCGAAGTTGTCGTCATCTGCGAGCCTACGTGACACCACTGACAACGACAGCGCCGGAAGTCACGAGATACGGCGCGGCCGCGTCGTAGGGATCTACGATCCCCGCGACGCGGCCGCCGTGGACGGGTGGGCGCTCAGTGCGCTCCGGTGCCCGTCATGGAGCGCACCTCCAGTTCGGCGTACTTGGCGTCGTCCGGGGTCTCCTTGGACAGGAGGGTGCCCACGACGCCGAGCAGGAAGCCGACCGGGATCGAGATGAGGCCGGGGTTCTCCAGCGGGAACCAGTGGAAGTCGACGTCGGGGAACATCGACGTCGGCTTGCCCGAGACCACCGGCGAGAACAGCACCAGGCCGACCGCGGTGACCAGGCCGCCGTAGATCGACCACAGGGCGCCGGAGGTGGTGAACCGCTTCCAGAACAGGCTGTAGAGGATCGTGGGCAGGTTGGCGGAGGCGGCGACGGCGAAGGCGAGCGCGACCAGTCCTGCGACGTTCAGGTCGCGGGCGAGGGCGCCCAGGACGATCGAGACCGCGCCGATGCCGACGGTCGCCCAGCGGGCCGCGTTCACCTCCTGCTTATCGGTGGCGGTGCCCTTCTTGATGACGTTGGCGTAGATGTCGTGGGCGAAGGAGGAGGACGAGGCCAGGGTCAGGCCGGCGACGACGGCGAGGATCGTGGCGAAGGCGACGGCGGAGATGGAGGCCAGCAGGATGGCGCCCCAGTTGGAGTCGACTCCGCCCAGGTGCAGGGCGAGCAGTGGCGCCGCGGTGTTGCCCGCCTTGTTGGAGGCGATGATCTCGTCGGACTTGATGAGCGCGGCGGCGCCGAAGCCGAGCGCGAGGGTCATCAGGTAGAAAGCGCCGATCAGGCCGATCGCCCAGATCACGGACTTGCGGGCGGCCTTGGCCGTGGGAACGGTGTAGAAGCGGATCAGGATGTGCGGCAGACCGGCGGTGCCGAGGACCAGGGCGATGCCGAGCGAGAGGAAGTCCAGCTTGGTGGTGCCCGTGGCGCCGTACTTCAGTCCGGGCTCCAGGAAGGCGCTGCCCTTGCCGCTGTTGGCGGCGGCCTTGCCGAGCAGGTCGGAGATGTTGAAGTTGAACTTCAGCATGACCAGGAAGGTGAGCAGCACGGCGCCGGCGATGAGCAGCACGGCCTTGACCATCTGCACCCAGGTGGTGCCCTTCATGCCGCCGATGGTGACGTAGACGATCATCAGCACGCCGACCAGCGCGACGATGGCGATCTTGCCTCCGTCGCTGGTGATGCCGAGCAGCAGCGAGACCAGGACGCCGGCGCCGGCCATCTGGGCCAGCAGGTAGAAGATCGACACCACGATGGTGGAGGTGCCGGCCGCGGTGCGGACCGGGCGCTGGCGCATCCGGTAGGCCAGTACGTCGCCCATGGTGTACCGGCCGGAGTTGCGCAGTGGTTCGGCGACCAGGAGCAGGGCGACCAGCCAGGCGACGAGGAAGCCGATGGAGTACAGGAAGCCGTCGTAGCCGAACAGCGCGATGGCGCCGGCGATGCCGAGGAAGGACGCGGCGGACATGTAGTCGCCGGAGACCGCGAGGCCGTTCTGGAAGCCGGTGAACTGCCGTCCGCCGGCGTAGAAGTCGGCGGCGTCCTTGGTCTGCCGGCCGGCCCAGACGGTGATGACGAGGGTCGCGAGGACGAACACCGCGAACAGGGTGATGATCAGCGGCCGGTGCCGGCTCGCCTCACCGGCCGCGAGGGTCAGCGTGGGTGCGATCGCGGGGCTCATTCGGCGCCCTCCATCCGGGACTTGATGGCCTCGGCCTTGGGGTCGAGCTTGACGGCGGCGTGCCGCGCGTACCACCAGGCGATGAGGAACGTGGTGAGGAACTGGGCGAGGCCCAGGACGAGGGCGACGTTGATGTTGCCGAACAGCTTGGTGCCCATGAAGCCGCCCGCGTAGTTGGAGAGCAGCACGTACAGCAGGTACCAGGCGATGAAGGCGACGGTCAGCGGGAAGGCGAAGGATCGGTAGGAACGGCGCAGTTCACCGAACTCCGCGCTGTCCCGCACCGCGAGGAACTCCTCGGTGGTCGGGAGTGGGGCCTGGGTCTTCGAGGGTGGCGGTGTCTCGGTGGCCACTTCGGTCTCCTCGCGTGTCGGATGCGGTTGGGACAGGGGCCCGATCGTGCTCGGGTGCCCCGCCCAAGGTCCACGGCGCCACGCGGTGACCGGTTCAAGTCCCGTTGGTTGTTTCGCAACCGGTCTGAACAAGTCATTGCTAAGTCATTGCTGGTGAGGGAGGCGGCGGGATAGCTTCACCCTGCACTACCCGTCATGTACCTGCCTGGGCTGCCACCTGTCGCCGGGCAGGTCTTCACCCGGATGATGTGGAGACCCCATGGCTCATCTGCGTTCCAGACGCCGCCTCGCCCTGGCCGTACCGGTCGCGCTGTCGCTGACCGCGTCACTCGGCTTCCTGCCCTCGGCGGCGTCGGCGGCGCCCCGCGCGGCCTCGGCGGCGGAGGCGCAGGACGCGCCGACTATGTCTTACGTCGTCAACACCAAGACGGACCGTCACACGATCGCCCAGGTACAACGGTCGATCACCGCGGCCGGCGGCACCGTCGTGATGACGTACGACCAGATCGGCGTCATCGTGGTCCGCTCCGCGAACCCGGACTTCGGCAGTACCATCCGCAAAACCCCCGGAGTGGACTCGGCGGGTGCCACCCGTACCGCGCCGCTGACCGCGTCGGGGACGACAGACGTGGGCGCGGCGCAGTACCTGTCCAAGGACGAGGTCGCGCAGCTGACGAAGGCCGCCAAGACGGCGAAGCAGACGAAGGGTTCGGTGCCCCTCGAGCCGCTCGAGGCCAACCAGTGGGACCTGCGGGCGATCGGTGCCGACAAGGCCGCCGCGATCAACCCGGGCAGTGCGAAGGTCACCGTCGCCGTGATCGACACCGGCGTCGACGACACCCACCCGAACCTCGCCCCGAACTTCTCCGCCGCCCAGTCCGCGAACTGCGTCAGCGGCAAGGCGGACACCACGTACGGCTCCTGGCGGCCGGTGGACGCGGACCACTACCACGGCACGCACGTGGCGGGTGAGATAGCCGCGGCCCGCAACGGCACCGGGGTCGCGGGTGTGGCGCCCGGTGTGCGGGTCTCGGGCATCACGGTCGCCCAGCCGGACGAGAACCAGTGGTTCTACGCCGAGAGCGTCGTCTGCGCCTTCGTGTTCGCCGCCGACCACGACGTCCAGATAACCAACAACAGCTACTACGTGGACCCGTGGAAGTACAACTGCCGTGACGAGGCGGACCAGAAGGCCATCGCCGACGCCGTCAACCGCGCTCAGCTGTACGCCCAGGGCAAGGGCACCCTGAACGTGGCCTCGGCGGGCAACTCCAACCACGATCTGGCCGCCAAGTCGATCATCGACGACTCCAGCCCGAACGACACGACCCCGGTGAGCCGCACGATCGACCCGAAGAAGTGCCTCGACGCACCGGCCCAGCTGCCGGGTGTGGTGACGGTCGCCGCCACCGGCGTGCAGAACCTCAAGTCGTACTACTCCAACTACGGCCACGGCGTCATCGACGTCGCCGCGCCGGGCGGCGACAAGTACCAGATCCCCGACACCCCGTCGGGCAATGGCCGCATCCTGTCCACGATGCCGAATGGCCAGTACGCCTACCTGCAGGGAACCTCGATGGCGGCCCCGCACGTCGCCGGTGTCGCCGCGCTGCTGAAGTCGACGCATCCGAAGGCGACGCCCGCCGAGCTGATGGCCCTGCTCAAGGCCCAGGCGGACAACCCGGGATGCCCCGTCGAGCCCTACGACCCCGACGGCAACGGCGTCGTCGACTCGTTCTGCAAGGGCAACAAGGACCACAACGGTTTCTACGGCTCCGGCATCGTCAACGCGCTCCGCGCGGTCAAGTGACCGGCACGGTCCGTCACTTCCACAGACTCCCCCCACGCTTCGCATGCCTGTCGCATGCCGCACTGCAATGGTTCGAAACTCTGGAGTTCACATGAGCGTTCGCCTCAACCGGCGTACCGTCACCATCCCGCTCGGCATGGCCGTCGCCTCCGCTCTCGCGTTCCTGCCGAACGTGGCGTCCGCCACCGAGGCCGGTCAGCAGGTGGCCGCCGCGCAGAGCATCTCCGCCGCCGCCGACGGGGACGCGCTGAGCTACGTCGTCAACGTCCGTCCCGGCCACAGCTCCGCGGCCGTGCAGAAGGCGATCGGCAAGGCCGGCGGCTCGGTCGTCATCGCCTACGACCAGATCGGCGTCATCGTCGTCCACTCGAAGAACGCCGACTTCGCCGAGGAGATACGCAAGGACCAGGGGGTCGAGTCGGCCGGCGCCACCCGGACCGCTCCGCTGTCCCCGCAGATGACCACCGAGGTGGGGACGCCGAAGGTGATGACCGCCGAGGAGGTGCAGGCTGCGGCCGAGGCGGCCGTCCCCGGCCAGGAGCCGCTGCAGCACCTGCAGTGGGACCTGCCGATGATGAAGGCCGACAAGGCACATGAGATCACGCTCGGCAGTCCGAACGTCACGGTCGGCGTGATCGACACCGGTGTGGACGACACCCACCCGGACCTCGCCCCCAACTTCGACCGGGCGGCGTCCGTGAACTGCGTGTCGGGCAAGCCGAACACGGCCGACGGCGCCTGGCGGCCGAACAAGGGCGAGAGCGCGCACGGCACGCACGTCGCCGGTGAGATCGCCGCCGCGAAGAACGGCATCGGCGTGGTCGGGGTCGCCCCGGGTGTGAAGGTGTCCGGCATCAAGGTGTCGACGCCCGGCGGCTGGTTCTACACGGAGGCCGTGGTGTGCGGCTTCGTCTGGGCCGCCGAGCACGGCGTGGACGTCACCAACAACAGCTACTACACCGACCCGTGGCAGTTCAACTGCGGGGACGACCTGGACCAGAAGGCTCTGGTGGAGGCCGTGTCGCGCGCCACCAAGTACGCGGAGAGCAAGGGCACGGTCAACGTCGCGGCCGCCGGCAACGACAACTGGGACCTGGCCGGCAAGTCCATCCTCGACGTGGTCAGCCCGAACGACGGCACCGCCGGTAAGCGGGTGATCGACCCGAAGAAGTGCCTGGACATCCCGGCGCAGCTGCCGGGTGTCGTCACGGTCGCCTCCGTCGGCGCCAAGGGCATCAAGTCGTCGTTCTCCAACTACGGCCAGGGCATCATCGACGTCGCCGCGCCGGGCGGCGACTCGACCCGCTACCAGGCGCCCGACGCCCCTGCCGTCGACGGCCGGATTTACAGCACGCTGCCGGGCGGCGGGTACGGCTACATGGCCGGTACGTCGATGGCGTCACCGCACGTCGCGGGTGTCGCCGCGCTCATCAAGTCGACCCACCCGGAGGCCAGGCCGAACCAGGTGAAGGCGCTGCTGGCCCAGGGTGCCGACAAGAAGGAGTGCACGACCCCGTACGACATCAACGGTGACGGCAAGATCGACGCCGTGTGCCAGGGCGGCGAGGGCAAGAACGCCTTCTACGGCGAGGGCATCGTCAACGCCCTGAACGCTGTGACCAAGTAGACACGGGAGACGTCGGTCAGCCCTGCATAGTGCAGTCATGACTGACATCACCTTCGCGTGGTCCGCGCTGGGCGGCGATCCCGCCCTCCTGTCGCGGGTCACCACCGTGCAGCGGGAAGGCGCGCTTGCGGCGCGCCTTCCCGTACGGGAACTGGCACGCACCTGCGTGTGTGCCTGTGCCCTGGCCGCCGCCGAACTGGGCGCGCTGCGGGCGGGGCTCGCCGCGGTGCCGGCGGTTCGGGGGGACGACGGCGCCGTGGCCGCGGCCTTCACGAGCGAGCGGCAGCTGCGGGTGGACGGGAACGCGCCCGTCACCTTCGCGCCGCTGTCGCGGTTCTGGCGGACGGCGGACGGCTGGGTGCGCACGCACGCCAACTACCCCCACCACCGGGAGCGGTTGCTCCGCGCGCTGGAAGCGCCGGACGACGTGGACCGGGTCGCGTCCGCGCTCGCCGAACGGTCCGCGCGGGAGGTCGAGGAGGCCGTGTACGCGGCCGGAGGCCTCGCCGTCGCACTGCGCACTCCCGAGGAATGGGCCACGCACGAGCAGGGTGCCGTGGTGGCCGCCCGGCCGCTGGTCGAGCGGGAGCGGCTGGACGAGGCACACGCGCGCGTGCTCTCGCCCGTGCCGAGTGCTCCCCTGCTGCCCGCCGCCGGACTGCGTGTGCTCGACCTGACCCGGGTGCTCGCGGGCCCTGTCGCCACCCGCACGCTCGCCCTGCTGGGCGCGGACGTGCTGCGCGTGGACGCGCCGGACCATCCCGAAGAGGCAGGCCTGCACGCGGACACCGGTTTCGGGAAGCGGTCGGCGGCCCTGGACCTCGCGGCCGACCGGGCCGCCCTCGAGGAACTGCTCGCCGCGGCGGACGTCGTGGTCACCGGGTACCGGCCCGGCGCCCTGGACCGGTTCGGGCTTTCCGCCGAGGCGCTGGCCGAGCGGCGGCCCGGCCTGGTCGTGGCACAGCTGTCGGCATGGGGCGCATACGGACCGTGGGGCGGACGCCGGGGCTTCGACAGCCTCGTACAGGTCGCCACCGGCATCGCCGCGATCGAGGGGTCGCCCGAGCAGCCCGGCGCCCTGCCCGCGCAGGCCCTGGACCACGGCACGGGCTATCTGCTGGCGGCGGCGGTGCTGCGCGCCCTGACCGAGCAGACGTGGGAGGGCGGCACCCGGGTCGTGCGGCTGGCCCTGGCGCGCACGGCGTCCTGGCTGACGCGGACCGGCACCGGACCGGTCCCCGCGACGGACTCCGTAAAGGGCTCCGCGTACGACGGTCCCGGCCCCTGGCTCGGCGAGACAACCAGCAGGATCGGGCGCCTGCTCCACGCACGCACGCCCGTCTCCTTCACCGGCGCCCCGTCCGACTGGTCCCGGCCGCCGGGGCCCTGGGGCACGGACGCACCCCGCTGGACCTGACCGAAACGGTCGGCAGCCGGGTGGCCGACGGCTTCTCCACGCACACCGGGACGCCGGCGGCGGGCGCGTCGGCCGCGATCGCCGCGCGGGCGTCGTCGGGTGAGGTGACGACGACGTCCGGCTCGGTCTGTGCCCGCGCCAGCGGGCTCGGGGCACGTGCCGGCACCTGACGCCGGGAGTCGCCCGGGACAGGGTGCGTCAAGACGCCAAGACGGTGCGGGCGGAACCGTGCTCCCCCACTTGGCCGCGTGCGCTTGCCCCGTTCGGGGTGGCTGGCGAAGATCATTGGGTGACGCTCATACGACCGGCCGCCGGGACGGGGGACGCGCGAGAGACGGGGCGGCGCAGCGCGACGGCCCGGGCCGTCGCGGTCCTCGTTCTGGTGGCGCTCGCCGCGCTCATACCCCTGCTGGGTCCGTCCGCCGCCCTGCACGGCACCGGAGAGGCGGCGGCCCCCGGCACCGGCGGCATAGCGGTGCTGCGGACGGTGCTGTTCGCGGCGGTCTGCGTCCCCGTCGGCGAGCTGTTCGTGAACCGGCCGGCCGCCCGCCTGCCCGGGGCCCCAGCCGAACTTCCCCGCAGTTGGGCCCCCTACGCGGCCGCCGCCGGTCTCCTCGCCGCCGTAGGCCTCGCTTCCGTGGTGGCCACCGGCAACCTGGTGCCGCACAGCCCCGCACAGATCGACGTCGGCGGCCTCTACCGGACCCGGGACGGGGCTCTGGCCCTGCTGGAGGTCAACGCCTTCCTCGTCACCGGCCTGTTCGCCGTCTCCCGGCGCCCGGCGGCGCAGCTGTGGCCGCTCGCCGCCGTGGTCGTGGCCGAGGCCCTGCGCGCGCACCCCGGGACCGAGAGCACGCCGCTCGTCGGCTCCGCGCTGACCGTCGTGCACCTGGTCTGCGGCGCCCTGTGGGTGGGCGGTCTGCTGCACGTGCTGCGCACGCTGCGACTGTGGCGCGGGGCGGCGGCGGGTGCCGCCCTGCTCGGCCGCTACGCGCGCGTGGCGGCCGCCGCGCTCGCCGGGGTGACTGCGACGGGTGTGTGCAGCACGCTGCGCCGGATGCCGGCGGACACGGTGCTGCACCAGCTGACGGCGACGGCCTACGGCCGCACCCTGCTCGCCAAGGTGATCCTCGTGGCCGGCGTCGCCCTGCTCGCCCTGTGGGCCCGGATCCGGCTGCGGCGGGCACCCGACCCGCTGACCGCCTGCGCCCCCGCGCGGGCCGAGGTCGCCGTCCTCGGCGCGGTTGTCGCGGTGTCGGGGCTGCTGACGGCGCTGCCGCTGCCGATCCGCTGGTGAGCGGAGCCGGCGGGCTCGGTGCGCGAAGGGGGCGGGCTCGGTGCGCGAAGGGGGCGTCAGACCCCGACCGCGCCCAGCAGGGTCCCCGCGACATAGGTCACCGCCATGGCCAGCGCCCCGCCGGCCGCGTTCCGCAGCACCGCCCGGCCCGGCCTGGCCGCCCCCAGCCGGGCACTGCTCCAGCCGGTGAGGACGAGGGCGGCCAGGACGGACAGCACGGTGACGCCCAACCGCCAGGCCGCCGGCGGGAGCACGATCGCCAGCAGGGGGAGCAGCGCGCCCACCGTGAACGCCAGGAAGCTCGCCCCGGCCGCGTGCCACGGGTTGGTCAGCTCGTCGGGGTTGATGCCGAGCTCCACGCTGGCGTGCGCGCGCAGCGCGTCCCGCTCGGTGAGCTGTTCCGCCGCCTCCCTGGCCACGGCACGCGAGAGTCCGCGCGCCTGGAGCAGGTCGGTCAGCTCCCGCAGCTCCGCCTCGGGCTGCTCGCGCAGCTCCCGTTTCTCCACGGCCAGCGCGGCCATCTCCGAGTCCCGCTGCGTCGACACCGACACGTACTCCCCCGCGGCCATCGACATAGACCCGGCGAGCAGACCGGCCAGTCCCGCGGTCAGCAGCGCCGAACGGGAGTCCGTCGCACCGGCCACGCCGACGACGAGTCCCGCGGTGGACACGATGCCGTCGTTGGCGCCGAGGACGGCCGCCCGCAGCCAGTTGAGCCGCGAGCCGAGCGCGTCGCCGTGCGGCTCGTCATGCGTTGGTTCCGTCACAGGACGGAGGATCGCACGGTTCGCCCTTCCTGTCCCCGCACGGTTCCTGATGTCCCGTGAGGCACACCCCCGGTCCCGTGGGAGGCCGTTCGCCGGCTCCGTGGGGCGACCGGTGGGCGAGGGTGTCAGTCGTGGCCCGTATCCTCAGTGACCATGCTCGAAGACCGCACGCTCGCAGGGTTGTCCCCCACATCGTGGCCGACCGCGTATCCGAAGGGATACGCGGTCGTTGACGTGGAGACCACCGGCCTGGCCCGGGACGACCGCATCATCTCCGCGGCGGTCTACCGGCTGGACGCGCGCGGCGAGGTCGAGGACCACTGGTACACGCTGGTCAACCCCGAGCGGGATCCGGGGCCGGTGTGGATCCACGGACTGACGAGCGACACCCTGGAGGGCGCGCCGCTGTTCGCGGACATCGCCGAGGAGTTCGCCGTGCGGCTGGCGGACCGGGTGCTCGTCGCGCACAACGCGGTGTTCGACTGGCAGATGATCGCGCGGGAGTACGCGCGCGCGAAGCGTGAGGCGCCGGTGCGGCAGCGGCTGTGCACCATCGCGCTCGCCAAGGAGCTGGACCTGCCCCTGCCCAACCACAAGCTGGAGTCGCTGGCGGCGCACTTCGGCGTCGTGCAGCAGCGGGCGCACCACGCGCTGGACGACGCGCGCGTGCTGGCCGAGGCGTTCCGGCCGAGCCTGCGGGCCGCGGCGGCGGGCGGGATGCGGCTGCCGCTGCTGGAGTGCCGCCCGCTGACGGAGTGGTCGGACCGGCCCGTGCCCCGGCAGCAGTCGGGGGGCTACGGCGGCTACCGCGCGGGCAGTTGGCGCCCCTCGCGCAAGCGGCCCGCGTGCCCGTACCCCAACCCGGGGCGCTACGAGGACGGCAAGCGCCTCAAGCAGGGCATGCGGGTGGCCTTCTCCGGCGACACCTCCACCGACCGCGAACTGCTGGAGGACCGGGCCACCGAGGCCGGACTGCACGTGGCCACCAGTCTGTCCCGGCTGACCAGCCTGCTGGTGACCAACGACCCGGACTCGGGCACGTCGAAGGTGGTCAAGGCGCGCCAGTACGGCACTCCGGTGGTGGACGAGGCGGCGTTCGGGCAGTTGCTCAGGGACGTGGAGCCGGCGGAGAGCCGCTGACGGGCGTACGGGTGATTACCGGGCGACTCGCCCACGGTCCGCTCGCCCGCGCCGCGGCCACGGCTCACCCTGTGGCGCATGGCGAGATGTGAAGTATGCGGCAATGACTACGGAATGACCTTCGAGGTGCACGCCCAGGGCTCGGTGCACGTCTTCGACTGCTTCGCCTGCGCGATCCACCGCATGGCACCGATCTGCGAGCACTGTCGTGTCCAGATCATCGGGCAGGGCGTCGAGGTCGAGGGCCACTGGTACTGCGGCGCGCACTGCGCCCGCGCCGAGGGGAGGGTCGGGATCGTCGACCGCGTTTGAGGACACCCCTGCCGAAAACACCCCACGACCGCAGAGGTACCGTCGTGGGGTGTACCGCTTCCTGTTGACCCGCCAGTGGGTGATCCTCACCCTTGTCGCGATCGCGCTGATCCCGACGATGATCCGGCTGGGTTTCTGGCAGTTGCACCGCCATGAGCACAAGGTCGCGCTGAACCAGGTGATCGCCGAATCGCTGGCCGCGCGGCCGGTGCCGGCCGAGTCGCTGGCCTCGCCCGGCGCGACCGTGAAGCACGCCGACCTGTACCGCAGGGTCACCGCCAAGGGGCACTTCGACACTGCGGACGAGGAGGTCGTGCGCCGCCGCACCAACGACAACGGCGATGTCGGCTACCACGTGCTGACCCCCTTCGTCCTCGAGGACGGCAGGATTCTGCTGGTCAACCGGGGCTGGGTCGCCGCGGACGCCTCGCAGACGACGTTCCCGACGATCCCGGCGCCTCCGCGCGGAGAGATCACCGTCACCGGCCGGCTGATGCCCGACGAGACGACCGCGGCGAGCGGCATCAAGGACGTCAAGGGCCTGCCCGACCGCCAGGTGATGCTGATCAGCAGCACGCAGCAGGCCGAGCGGCTCGGGAAGCAGGTCCTCGGCGGCTACGTCCAGATGACCTCGCCCGCGCCCCAGGGCGGCAGCCCCCAGTTGCTGCCCGACCCGGAGCACGGCGACATCGGCCCGCACCTGGCGTATGCCATCCAGTGGTGGCTGTTCACGGCGGGCGTCCCGGTCGGCTGGGTGGTCCTGCTGCGCCGCGAGGCCCGCGAGCGCGCGCAGGCGGCGGCGAAGGAAGCGACGCCGGAGGCGGAACCCGCGGCGGTGTAGCGCGGGACGTTCCCGTCGGCCTCGCCCCGCGCCGCAGCGACCGGGCAGGATAGGGGCCATGGATCTTGGACTGAAGGACCGGGTGTACGTCGTCACCGGCGCCACGCGCGGACTGGGCAACGCCACCGCGCGCGAGCTCGTCGCCGACGGCGCGAAGGTGGTCATCACCGGGCGGGACGGCGAGCGGGTCGCGGAGGCGGCGGCCGAGCTGGGGCCGAACGCGGTCGGGATGGCCGTGGACAACGCGGACGCCGAGGCGCCGGCGCAGCTGATCGCGGCGGCGCGGGAACACTTCGGCGGCTTCCACGGCGTACTCGTGAGCGTCGGCGGGCCGCCGGCCGGCTTCGTCGCCGACAACACCGACGAGCAGTGGCAGGCCGCGTTCGAGTCGGTGTTCCTCGGCGCGGTGCGGCTCGCCCGCGCGGCGGCGGCCGAGCTGGAGCCGGGCGGGGTCGTCGGGTTCGTACTGTCCGGGTCCGTGTACGAGCCGATTCCGGGGCTGACCATCTCCAACGGGCTGCGGCCCGGCCTGGCCGGGTTCGCCAAGTCCCTCGCCGACGAGCTGGGATCGCGGGGCATCCGGGTCGTGGGTGTGCTGCCGGGCCGCATCGACACGGACCGCGTGCGCGAGCTGGACGCGCTGTCCGCGGATCCGGAGGCGACACGGGCGGCCGCCGAGTCGCGGGTGCCGCTGCGCAGGTACGGGGCGCCGGAGGAGTTCGGCCGGGCGGCCGCGTTCCTGCTGTCGCCCGCGGCGTCCTACATCACCGGTGTGATGCTGCCGGTGGACGGCGGGGCCCGGCACGGGTTCTGAGCGCGGCGCGGCCGGGGCGCCGGGGCCGCGGACGGGTCAGCTCACCCGTTCCGCACGGTGCCCGACCGCCCTCAGCCGCACCTCCGCCGGAAGCGCCGCGAGGCAGGCGGAATCCCGGGCGTGGGCGAGGGCCTGGCCGGTGAGGTGGTCCAGGGCCGCTCCCGGGTCCACGTGGGGTTCCAGGAGGAGCTGCACATGGGTCCTGGGGGCGCCGCGGCGGCCGGTCAGACGGACCTGGGCGCCGGCGACACCGTCCTGCTGCTCGGCGTCCGCGGCCAGGACGCCCTCCAGGGCCCGGCCCCAGAGCAGGGCCGCCTCGCCGTCCCCGGTGTCGACGACCACCTCGCCGAGCCGCCGCCGGCGCACCACCGCGACCAGCCACCACAGGGCCAGCAGCACCAGGACCGCCAGGGCGGCGAGGACGGCGGGCCACCACCAGCCGGCCTCCCGCCACCGCGTCCGCTCGGCGGTGCTCAACAGGACGTCGTGCCGGCCGTGGTGGATCCACCACGACGGCGGCCGTACGCCCAGCCCCACGGCGAGCACCGATCCGCCCACCACCAGCAGCACAAGACCGATGAGCCCGGTCAGCACCCGATTGACGATCCTGAGCACGACCTCACCCCTTCCGCCCGGGCCGCGCGACGCGCACCGACAGGGCGGGCGGCCGGATCAGGCCCAGCCCCCGGACCGCCTCGGCGAGCACGGTGTCCAGGTCTGCGCGCACCTCCTCCAGCGCCCGGAAGTGCGAGACCACGCGGACGTCGGCCCTGCGGCGTTGCAGCCGTACGCGCACCGACCGCACACCGGCGATCTCCATGGCCCGGTCGCGCAGTACCAGCGCGGCGGCCTCCCGGTGCAGCCCGGCCCGTACGTCGGGGTGGGTGCGCCGCATGGGCAGCAGGCGGCGCAGCCCCGGAGTGGCGGCCAGCACGATCAGCCACAGGCCGAGGACCGCGGCGACGCCCGCGCCGGCGAGCACCCAGGTGTCGTCCAGCGGCCGCTGCGCCAGTTGCCGGGCCAGCTCCCGGCGCCAGCGCAGGGCGGGCCGGCCGGCGCGGACGGCCGCGATGTCGTACAGGAAGGCGCCCGCCACGATCAGGAGCAGCAGCGCGACGATGCCCGCGGGCACCCGGCGCACCGACCAGAAGCGGCCGCCGCGGCCGTCCGCGCCCTCCTGGACGGGCGGGGAGCCGTCGGTGTCCGGGGCGGCGGGCCGCCCGACGGCGTCGTCCTTCTCGAGGACCGGCAGGCGCTGCGTGGTGCCGTCGGAGCCCTGAGGCTCGCTCATCGCGTCCTCCCCTGTGCCGCGCCGTACGCGGGTGCCAGGTGCAGCCGTTCCACGCGGACCGCGACCTCCGGCACCTGCATTCCCACCAACGCGCTTACCCGCTCGACCACTTGGCGACGCACCTCACGGCAGGACGCGCCGATGTCGCTCGGGTAGGCGAGGTCGAGGACGATCCGGACGCGTGCGACGTCGTGGCGCACCACCACCGTGGCGTGCGGCGGCGCGGCGTCCGGCGGCAGGTCGCCGAGCGCCTCGCGGGCCGCCCGTGCGGCGATCTTGGCGACGACGCGGTCGGCGATCGTCGTCGCGCCGCGCTCGCCGGGCAGCATGCCGGCCGGGGTGGTGCCCGGCTCGCCGTTCCCGCCGCTCACCGCCGGTCACCTCCGGCGGTGGTCACGGGGGCGGAAGAAGTCGCCGAGTTCCAGGTCCCCCTCCAGGAACCGGCCGACGACGAAGCCGACGGCGCCCAGGGCCGCCACCAGCAGGAAGGCGCCGAACCCGCCGAAGTACCCGGCGAAGCCCAGCGCCATACCGGCGATCATGCCGGCCACGGCCATGCTCATTGCGCGCTCCTCAACTCCTCGGCCGTCGCCGGGCCGTCGTCCGGTCGCCCCTCGTCATCCGTTCTTCGCCGGCGTGGTGGCCGGTGCGTCACTGGATGCGCGGCTCGATCTCCTCCTCCTCTTCCTCCGGCAGCTGCACGTCGCTGACGGCGATGTTGACCTCGACGACCTCGAGACCGGTCATCCGCTCCACCGACGCGATCACGTTCTCCCGGACCGCCCGCGCCACCTCGATGATCGACACCCCGTAGTCGACGACGATCTCCAGGTCGAGTGCGGTCTGCACCTCGCCGACCTCGGCCTTCACCCCTCGGGTCACGGACTTCGCACCGCCCGGGACGCGGTCCCGCACGGCCCCGAAGGTCCGGGAGAACCCGCTGCCCATGGCGCTCACGCCGACCACGTCGCGCGCGGCCATCCCGGCGATCTTCTCCACGACCCCGTCGGCGATGGTGGTCCGCCCCCGGGTGGCGGGATCTCCCAGACCGCGCCGGGTGGGTGTCCTGCGGGTCGCGGTGGTCTCAGGTACCTCCCGCTCGCCCTCGGAGGTCCTCGTCCGGTCCTGTTCCGTGGTCATCGCCGTACGTCCTTTCGGTCCTCGTCCCGAACCACGGTAGGCGGACCGGCACGATCGCGCGCCCGATCGGCGCCGCCGTCAGTCGCCGGCGCCGGCCAGGTCCCGCAGGCGCCGGGCCTGCGCCTCGCGTTCGGCGGCGCGCTGCTCCTCGTACGACCGCTCCCGGGCACCGTGCAGCAACGCCTTGGTCTCGACCACGGCGTCACGGGGCGCGGCCAGGAGCGCCGCGGCCAGGTCCCGTGCCGTCTCGTCGAGCTGGTCCGCGGGCACGGCGAGGTTCGCCAGCCCGGTGTTCACCGCCTCGGCTGCGCCCACGTACCGGCCGGTGAGGCAGATCTCCAGCGCGCGGCCGTAGCCGACAAGCCCCACCAGCGGATGCGTGCCGGTGAGGTCCGGCACCAGCCCGAGGCTGGTCTCGCGCATGGCGAACTGCACGTCGTCCGCGACGACGCGCAGATCACAGGCGAGTGCCAACTGGAAGCCCGCCCCGATGGCGTGCCCCTGGACCGCCGCGACGGACACGATGTCGTTGCGGCGCCACCAGGTGAACGCCTGCTGGTACTCGGCGATGGCCGCGTCCAGCTCGGCATCGGAGCCACGCGCGAGGTCCATGAACGACGGCTCGCCGTCGAAGCCCTCGGGCGTGAACGCCTGCCGGTCGAGCCCCGCGGAGAAGGACTTGCCCTCGCCGCGCAGCAGCACGACGCGGACGGAGCCCGGCAGCAGCCGCCCGGCCTCGGTCAGCGCCCGCCACAGAGCCGGGCTCTGCGCGTTGCGCTTGGCCGGGTTGGCCAGCGTCACCGTGGCGACCGCGTCGTCGACGGTGACCCGTACGCCGTCCTTGTCGAGTACCGAATCGAGGTCGTGCTTGGGCGAAGCCATGGTGCGCCTCCGACGGGTGCGGTCATCGTGGATGCCCTGCAGGCATCGTAAGTGACTGCACAGTAACCATCCGGCCGATCGGAGAACCGACCGGGTGGTCACCGTCGAACGCCGATGGGCCGCCCGCGGTTTCAGGCCGAGGCGGCCTTCTTGCCCCGCGTCGCCCCGCCACGCCCACGGAGCGTGACACCCGACTCGCTGAGCATCCGGTGGACGAAGCCATACGAGCGGCCGGTCTCCTCGGCCAACGCCCGAATGCTCGCACCGGCGTCGTACTTCTTCTTCAGGTCTGCCGCGAGCTTGTCGCGCGCGGCGCCGGTCACCCGGCTGCCCTTCTTCAGAGTCTCGGCCACCCGTGCCTCCTCATGGGAAGTGCGCTCTGGTCCCCTCATGATCACCCCTCCGGGGCCCGATGGCCACCCATTCGGCAAGGTCCGTGAGACCCGCCCGTGACGACAGGAGTACATCCCCACAAGCGGAATCCATTCTTCCGCGCCTCGGCGTCCGTACCGCCGATCGGGTTCTTCCGCGAAGTACCTGGTCAGCGACGCACAGCGGCCGAGCCCTTGGCACATAAGGGCTCGGCCGCGAAATCGATGGAGGACACACCTCGATACGAGGAGATCTCACACAGATGATGGATCACCGATGGGCCGAATGATCCATACTCCGTTGATCAGCTGTTCGGTCAAGCGAGGGCGACGAGATCCGCGTAGTCCGCGCCCCACAGGTCCTCGACGCCGTCGGGCAGCAGGATGATCCGCTCCGGTTGCAGCGCCTCGACCGCGCCCTCGTCGTGCGTGACGAGGACGACGGCGCCCTTGTAGGTGCGCAGCGCGCCGAGGATCTCCTCGCGGCTGGCCGGGTCGAGGTTGTTGGTGGGCTCGTCGAGCAGCAGGACGTTGGCGGAGGAGACGACCAGCGTCGCCAGCGCCAGGCGGGTCTTCTCGCCGCCGGAGAGGACCCCGGCCGGCTTGTCGACGTCCTCGCCGGAGAACAGGAACGAGCCCAGCACCTTGCGGACCTCGACCAGGTCCATGTCGGGAGCGGCCGAGCGCATGTTCTCCAGCACCGTGCGGTCGGCGTCCAGGGTCTCGTGCTCCTGGGCGTAGTAGCCGAGCTTGAGGCCGTGGCCCTCGACGACCCGGCCGGTGTCGGGGGTCTCCACCCCGCCCAGCAGGCGCAGCAGCGTGGTCTTGCCCGCGCCGTTCAGGCCGAGGATGACGACTCGGGAGCCCTTGTCGATGGCCAGGTCGACGTCGGTGAAGATCTCCAGGGAGCCGTACGACTTCGACAGGCCCTCGGCAGTCAGCGGCGTCTTGCCGCAGGGCGCCGGCTCCGGGAAGCGGAGCTTGGCGACCTTGTCGGACTGGCGGACCGCTTCCAGGCCGCTGAGCAGCTTGTCCGCGCGGCGGGCCATGTTCTGCGCGGCGACCGTCTTGGTGGCCTTGGCGCGCATCTTGTCGGCCTGCGCGTTGAGCGCGGCGGCCTTCTTCTCTGCGTTGGCGCGCTCCCGCTTGCGGCGCTTCTCGTCGGCCTCGCGCTGCTGCTGGTAGAGCTTCCAGCCCATGTTGTAGACGTCGATCTGGGCGCGGTTGGCATCCAGGTAGAACACCTTGTTGACGACCGTCTCGACCAGGTCGACGTCGTGGGAGATCACGATGAAGCCGCCGCGGTAGGTCTTCAGGTAGTCGCGCAGCCAGATGATCGAGTCGGCGTCGAGGTGGTTGGTGGGCTCGTCGAGGAGCAGGGTGTCGGCGTCGGAGAAGAGGATCCGGGCCAGCTCGATGCGGCGGCGCTGACCGCCGGAGAGGGTGTGCAGGGGCTGGCCGAGCACCCGGTCGGGCAGGTTGAGCGCGGCGGCGATGGTGGCGGCCTCGGCCTCGGCGGAGTACCCGCCCTTGGTGAGGAACTCGGTCTCCTGGCGCTCGTACTGCTTGAGCGCCTTCTCGCGGGTGGAGCCCTTGCCGGTGGCGATGCGCTGCTCGTTGTCGCGCATCCTGCGGATCAGCACGTCCAGGCCGCGCGCGGAGAGGACGCGGTCGCGGGCGAGTACGTCGAGGTCGCCGGTGCGCGGGTCCTGCGGGAGGTAGCCGACCTCACCGGACCGGGTGACGGTGCCGCCGGCGGGGATGCCCTCGCCGGCCAGGACCTTGGTGAGGGTGGTCTTGCCGGCGCCGTTGCGGCCGACCAGGCCGATGCGGTCGCCCTTGGCGACGCGGAAGGTGGCGGACTCGATGAGGACGCGGGCACCGGCGCGCAGCTCGATGCCGGAAGCGGAGATCACGGACAGACTCCAGGGCTGGGGTGCCCCCTGCTCGAAGAGCTTGGGGGGAGAGTGGCGGGTGGGCGGCTGGGGACGTACCCGCCGTCTAATGCACGAGGAGAATGGCCATGGGGGACAGTCTAACGGGGGCGGGCAAGCGCTTTTCCGGGTGTTTGCGCCGGGGCGCTGTCAGTGGCCGGTGCCAGACTGGGCGGCGCACCGGACTCCTCGGTGCGAACCGACTCACAAGGAAGTGATCGGCATGGCGGACACGGCCGGCGAACGCCCGAGCATCTACCCGACGCTGCTGTACGCGGACGCCAAGGCGGCCGTCAAGCAGCTGACGGAGGCCTTCGGCTTCACGGAACTGGCGGTGTACGAGGGCGAGGACGGCCTCGTGCACCACGCCGAGCTGGTGCAGGGCCACGGCGCGGTGATGCTGGGCTCGAAGGGCCGCGGCGGCCGCTTCGACGAGGCGATGCGCGGCGCGGGGCCCACGGGGGTGTACGTCGTGGTGGACGACGTGGACGCCCACCACCGGCGTGCGGCGGACCACGGCGCGGAGATCCTGATGCCCCCGACCGACCAGGACTACGGCTCCCGGGACTACATGGCCCGGGACGTCGAGGGCAACATCTGGAGCTTCGGCACGTACGCCCCCCGCGTCGAGGGCTGACCGGCCCCGCGGTCCCGGGGGTCAGCTGCCTCCGGTGTGGACCTGGAAGGCCGCCCGGCGGACGGCCTTGGCCAGCGCCGGGTCCGGGTGCGCGGCAGCGAGCGCGACCAGCACCTGCACGGTGCGGGGGTGGCCCACGGTGCGCACCTCGTCGAGCAGCATCGGGACGGTGGGCTGCACCGCGGCCTCCAGATGCCGTACGAGCATCGAGGCCTCGCCGTGGTCGGTGACGGCGGCGGCGGTGTCGACCCACAGCCACGTGGCCTCCTCGCGGGTGAGCACCTCGTGGGCGTCCTCCGCGTCGATGCCGTCGTGCTCGGCGAGCCACAGCAGGGCGTAGGGCCTGAGCGCCGGCTCGTCGAGCACGGCCCGTACGTCGGGCTCGGCGGGCGCGCCGACGACCCGCAGCGCCTCGAAGGCAAGTCCGCGCAGTAGGGCGTCCTCCCCGCGGGCGCCGCCGAGCAGCTCGGTGACGGCGCTGCCGACGGGGCGGGCGGCGAGCCAGGCGCGGTACTCGGCGCGGGCCGCGTTGGGCCGCAGTTGCGCGCAGCCGCGGAGCATGTCCTCGGCCGACTGCTCGATGTTCCCGGCGGGGCTCTGCGCGGCCACGCAGATCTGCTCCAGCTTCACCCACACCGCCCAGCTTCCGAGCGGGGTGAGTGTGGCCTGCCCGTCCCCGTCGGTCAGCGCCCCCACCGCGGCGAGTGCCCGGAGGGCCCAGTCGAGGAGCGGCGCGAGCGAGGTGCCCTCGGCGGCGGCACCGGACAGCGCGGTCACGGCGCTCCCGGCCTCGCGCACGGCGGCAAGGGCGCCGCCGGGGGCCGGGGCCGCCTGGCCCTCGGGCCCGGAGACGGCCGCGGCCGGACCACCCGGGACCTGGACGCGCGTCCCGGACACGGGAGCGGCGGGCTCGGGCGCGTGGATCGCCGGGGCCGACGCCCCGTCCTCCAGCCCGAGACCGGCACCGGGGGCAGGCCCGGAGGCGGCAGCCGCCGCGCTGTCAGGCTCGGAGACGGCGGTGGCCCGGACGGCAGGCGCCGCCCGGAGGCCCGCCCCCGGTCCGGGGACGGCGCCGAGCCCGGTGGCGGTGGCCGAGGACGCGTGGGTCGCGGCACCGTCCGGCGCCGAAGCCGCCGCGTCGTCGGGGACGGCGGTGGGGGCCGCCCGGAGGCCCGTCTTCGGTTCGGGGGCGGGCTCGACCGCCGCGGTCGTGGCGCCGTCCGGCGCCGGACCGGCGGCGTCCGGGTCGTAGGAAACCTCGCAGCGGTCGGTGCGCAGTTCCGTGACGCGCTGGCGGAGGAGGTCGAGGAGCTGCTCGACGGGGACGGGTCCGGCGGAGAGCTGGAGGAAGGACAGGACCTGCGGCATGGCCGAGACGACCTCGGCGACGGCGGCCGCCTCGTGGCCCTCCGGTTCCGGGCAGGCGAGCGACCAGGCGTCGAAGAGGGCCACCCAGCCGCGCAGGACGGCGCTGTCGTCGCGGTGCCAGGCACGCAGCCGCCAGCCGGGGCGGGCGTTGTCGCCGTGCACCTCGATGAGGCCGGCGAGCCGGGCGGTGTCCCAGTCGGCACGGACCTGAGCGGCGGTCAGGCCCAGATCGGCGGCCGCCCGCTCGGCGGTCGCGTCGGAGAGGGTGGCCTTGTCGTCGGTGGTCGGCCCCCCGCGGCCGGGCCCGAGGGCGGCGTCCGCCCAGCGGGCGAGGCGGGCCGCCCCGGCCAGACGGGAGCGCGCCATTCTGGCCAGCTCCGCGGGTGCCGGAGTGCCCTCCGGGGGGCGCGGGGCGGGGCGGCGCGTGTGCCGCTGGTTCACGGCTCGGGGGGCGGCGGCCAGGGGTCGTGGGCGGACGATGCGAAGCCTGGAGTCGCGCGGGATACGGGACGTCACGGGTGCAGTCTTCCGGTTGACGGTCCGAAAACCCAAACGGAATGTCACGGCAGGCGATGGAGAAGGCCAAGGGAGGGCAAAGAGGACCCCGGTCGGGCACGATCCGGCCGGTTCCGAAAGGGGTCCGAAGACCCGTCCGGACGCCGACCCCGAGGCAGGTGACACGCGGCGAACCGGAACCGTGCCCCCACCTCACATCAGCGGCGTCAGGAAGCGCCGCAGGGCTTCCTCGTACCCCTCGGGGTCGGCGTTCCACATCGCGCCGTGCGGAGCGTTCGGCACCGTGTGCAGCGCGACCAGGTTGGGACGGCGTTCGGCGAGGCGGCGGGAGAGCTGCCAGGGGGCCACCTGGTCACCCGGACCGTGGAAGATCAGCGTCGGTACCGTGAGCCCCTCCGGGTCCGTCGCCGCGGCCAGGCGGTCGCCGTACAGACCGGTGCGCCCCTGCGCGGCGCGCACCGCGAGCGGCAGCAGCGGGCCCGGGGTGTGCCGCGCCCGGGCCAGGGCCCGCAGTGTCACCTCCCAGTTGAGCACCGGGGAGTCCAGCACCAGTCCGGAGATCCGCTCGCGCACCGCCGAGCGGGTGGCGGCGCGCAGCGCCATCGTGGCGCCGGTGGACCAGCCGTGCAGAACGATCCGCTCGGCGCCGTACCGCACGGCGTAGCGGATCGCCGCGTCCAGGTCGCGCCACTCGGTCTCGCCGAGGTGGTTCAGGCCGTCCGGCGGACGGGGCGCGCCGAGGTCGCCGCGGTAGGCGAGGGCCAGCACCGGGAAGTGCCGGCGGTGCAGGAACCCCATGATGTTCATGGGGAGTTCGCGGGTGGCGCCCAGGCCGTGCACCGCGATCACCCAGGTCTCGCGGACCCCGGGCACGAACCACGCGGGCAGGGGGCCGAGTTCGCCCGGTATGTCGACGTCGGCGTGCTCGATGCCGAGGGCGGAGCGCGGGTTGCCGACATGCAGGTTCGGGGTGAGCCACACCTTGTCGCCGCGGTGCAGGGCGCCGTGGGTGACGCGCTCCAGTCGGCGTACGACGGTGTCGGGCCGGTGCGGGGCGGTGGGCAGGACGGGGCCGACCACCGCGTGGGAGCCGTTGCCGGACAGGCCGTAGGTGCCCGGACGCAGGGAGGCCAGGTCCCGGGTGAGGCTGATCTGCCCGGCGGCCGTGCCGTGCACGCTGAGCCGGGGTTCGGTGGGCAGGGGCCGGCCCGGAAGCGCCTTGAGCGCGGCGTCGCTGGCGAGCCGGCCCGCGGCGACGCTCGCCGCGCCGGCCGCCAGGGCTGCGGTGACGGCCGCGGCCGTCGCTTTGACTGTGGGCACGGCTCCAGTGTCCTGGCGCACCCGGTCACCGGCCAGTGGGACGAAGGGTCGGGGTGACATGTCCGCGCGAGTTCCATGGAGAGCGGCGTTCATTCCGGCGCCGCCCGCACACGGGGCCGGCGCCACCCGCAAACGGGGCTACCGACCAGCGCGTTCCCGATTCCCTGCCCCGGCTCCCGCCCCTGTCCCTACCTCCGCCCCGGCCCCGGCCCCGGCCCCGGCTGTCCGTACGCCCGCAGCCGCTCCCCCGCCTGGGCCAGTTGCTCCGGCGTCAGCAGAGCAGGTGTCAGGCCGGGGACGCTGGACGCCGCCAGCCACACACGACACATCCACTCCAACTGGGCCGTACGGTCGTAGGCCTGGTCGAGGGTGGCGCCGTAGGTGACGGTGCCGTGGTTGCGCAGCAGGCAGCCGGTGCGGCCGTCGAGGGCGCGCAGCATGTTCCCGGCCAGTTCCTCGGTGCCGTACGTGGCGTACGGGGCCACGCGGACGGGCCCGCCGAGCGCGCCGGCCATGTAGTGGATCAGCGGGAGTTCGGTGACGAGGGTCGAGACGGCCGTCGCGTGCACGGCGTGGGTGTGGACGACGGCGCCCGCGTCGGTACCGCGGTAGACCGCGAGGTGCATGGGCAGTTCGCTGGTCGGCACCAGTGTGCCGAGCACCTGCCGGCCGTCCAGGCCGACGCCGGTGACGTCGTCGTCCGTGAGCCGGTCGTAGGGGACGCCCGAGGGGGTGACCAGCACGGTGTCGCCCACGCGTACGGACACGTTGCCGGAGGTGCCGACGACCAGTCCGTCGGACACCGTGCGGCGGGCCGCCGCGACCAGCGCCCGCCAGGCGCGGGCCGTCTCTCCGAGTTCGGTCATGTGCCGATCCTGCCAGGACACCTTCCGCGAGCGACCGCTCTCTCCTCATCGGACCCCGGGAACGGACACCCCGATGACCGACTCAGTTCATCTTCCGTTCACCCGGGTTACCTACGTTCAACGCGCCAATGACGCTCGAACGATTGCCTGGGTAAATGGAAAGCTTCTCGCTGATCCTCGCGATAGTGGTGATCACCGCACTCGCGTTCGATTTCACGAACGGTTTCCACGACACCGCAAACGCGATGGCCACGACCATCTCCACCGGTGCGCTCAAGCCCAAGGTCGCGGTGGCCATGTCCGCCGTGCTGAACCTGGTGGGCGCCTTCCTGTCCGTGGAGGTCGCCAACACGATCTCCAAGGGTCTCGTCGACGAGAACGGCATCCGTCCCGAAGTCATCTTCGCCGCCCTGGTGGGCGCGATCCTCTGGAACCTGCTGACCTGGCTGGTCGGACTCCCCTCCAGTTCCTCGCACGCCCTCATGGGCGGTCTGATCGGCGCCACCATCGCCTCGGCCGGCTTCAGCGCCGTGCACGGCGGTGTCCTGCTCACCAAGGTCCTCATCCCGGCGGTCGCCGCCCCGGTCGTCGCGGGTCTCGCCGCGCTGGTCTCGACCCGGCTGTCGTACGGCATCGGCCGTAAGTCGCATTCGAACGGCAAGGCGGCCGAGAAGGGCCACCGCGCCGGGCAGATCGCCTCCGCGGGCCTGGTCTCGCTGGCCCACGGCACCAACGACGCGCAGAAGACGATGGGCGTCATCACCCTCGCCCTGATCGCCGGCGGCGCCCTCTCCCCCGGGTCCAACCCTCCCACCTGGGTCATCCTCTCGGCGGGCCTGGCCATCGCGCTCGGCACCTACATCGGCGGCTGGCGCATCATCCGCACCATGGGCAAGGGCCTGACCGACCTCCAGCCGCAGCAGGGCTTCGCCGCGCAGACCAGCGCGGCCACCGCCATCCTGGCCTCCTCCCACCTCGGCTTCTCCCTCTCCACCACGCACGTCGTCTCCGGTTCGGTGATGGGCGCGGGCCTGGGCCGCAAGGGCGGCGTGGTCCGCTGGTCCACCGCGACCCGCATGGCCGTCGCCTGGGCCCTCACGCTGCCCGCCGCGGCCCTGGTCGCGGCCGGCGCGGAGGCGGTGACGCGCCTCGGCGACTGGGGCACCTGGCTCGTCGCCGCGTTCCTGGTGGCCTCCAGCGCCGCCATCTGGAAGATCTCCCGCCGCGAGGTCGTCGACCACACCAACGTCAACGAGACCGAGGAGCCGGCCGGCGTGGTCACCCAGGCCATCGCCGCCGTCACCCCGCCCCCGGCCTCCCCGGTGACCGAAGAGCTCACGGCCACGATCCCCGCGCAGGCCTCCGCGCCCGCCGGTGATCCCGCGTCCGTGGCGACCCCGCCGGCCGCCGCCGTCTGAGCCCGCGCCACAGGCAGAAGGAAGAGAAGCACCATGAAGATCGACTGGGTGGCCCTCGGCTCCGTCTTCGGCGTCAGCCTCGGCGTCGCAGTGGGCCTCGTGGCCCTGTTCACCCTCGGCATCGCCGGCCTCTCCCGCCGCGAGCGGGCCGTCGCCGCGGGCCACGGCGGCGGGACCCTCGCGGTCACCGGCGCCTACGCCTGCTTCGCCGCGTGCGCCGCCGCCGTGGCCTACGGGATCTACCTGATCGTGGCATAGCCCGGCGCGGCCCGGACCCTGGCAACCGGGTTCGGGTCCGGGTCCCGCCCCCTCACGTCACCCGCCCTTCCCGGGCCGTCCCCACGGCGGCCCGGGAAGGGCGGGTCTTCTGGTCCCCGGTGCCCGCGGTGTGGGCCTCATCTCAGTACCCCCGCGCAGGTCAACGGCAGGTTGACGGGTGTTCGCGGTGCGTGGTGGACTGCCGGAGCCAAGTACGGCGGCAGGAGAGGAAGTCCGGTGCGAATCCGGCGCGGTCCCGCCACTGTGACCGGGGAAGAACTTCCCCGGGAGTCAGGAACTCTCGCCGCCGGTCTCGTCGAACCAGGGCGTGGACACCCTGAGTGAGGACACATATCGCCATGCGCGGCTGCCGACCAAGGTTCACCAGCGTCTGTCCGACCGACCGCACGACCGGCTGACCCGATGGGTGCCGATCGCGACTTCGCGTACGGCGCCGCCGCCGGCCTCCTCGGTGACCTGATCCTCGGCGATCCGCGCCGCGGGCATCCCGTCGCCGTGTTCGGACGGGCCGCGGGTGCCGTGGAACGCGCGCTGTGGCGGGATCACCGCGGCTGGGGCGCCCTGCACACCGCCGTGTGCGTGGGGGGCGTCGTGTCGTCGGCCGCGCTGGCCGTGTCCGCCGCGCGTTCCTCCCGTACCGCGTCCGTCGCGCTGACCGCCGCAGCCACCTGGGCCGTCGTCGGCGGGACCTCCCTCGCCCGTGAGGCGCGGGAGATCGGGCGCGCGCTGGGGGCCGGGGACGTCGAGGACGCCCGGGCGCGGCTGCCGCATCTGTGCGGGCGTGATCCGCAGGCGCTGGACGCCGACGGGATCGCCCGGGCCGTCGTCGAGTCCGTCGCCGAGAACACGTCCGACGCGGTGGTGGGCGCGCTGGTGTGGGGCGCCGCCGCCGGTGTGCCGGGCCTCCTCGGTTTCCGCGCGGTCAACACCCTGGACGCCATGGTCGGGCACAAGTCCCCCCGGTACCGCCGCTACGGCTGGGCCTCGGCCCGGCTCGACGACCTCGCCGGATGGCCGGGGGCACGGCTCACCGCCGCCCTGGCGGCCGTCGCGGGCGACGACCCGCGCGGTGCCGTACGGGCCTGGCGCGCCGACGCCGGGAAGCATCCGAGCCCCAACGCCGGTCCGGTGGAAGCCGCGTTCGCGGGGGCGCTCGGGGTGCGGCTGGGCGGCACGCTCTCGTACGCCGGGCGTGTTGAGCACCGCCCGGTGCTCAACGGCGCCGGACGCGCCGTCCGGCCGGGTGACATCGAGCGCGCGGTACGGCTCTCCCGCCGCGTGGGCTGGCTCGCGCTCGGCGTGTGCGCGGGCGTACGGCTGTTGAAGAGAGGACGGACGTCATGAGTGGCGGTCTGCTCGTCGCCGGCACCACCTCCGACGCCGGGAAGAGCGTCGTCACCGCCGGGATCTGCCGGTGGCTGGTGCGCCAGGGCGTGAAGGTCGCCCCCTTCAAGGCGCAGAACATGTCCCTCAACTCGTTCGTCACCCGGGAGGGCGCCGAGATCGGGCGGGCGCAGGCCATGCAGGCCCAGGCTTGCCGCATCGAGCCGACCGCGCTGATGAACCCGGTGCTGCTCAAGCCGGGCGGCGAGCAGAGCAGCCAGGTCGTCCTGCTGGGCAAACCGGTGGGCGAGTTGAGCGCGCGCGGCTACCACGGCGGGCGGCAGCAGAAGCTCCTCGGCACCGTGCTGGACTGCCTCGCCGAGCTGCGGAGCACGTACGACGCGGTGATCTGCGAGGGGGCGGGCAGCCCGGCGGAGATCAACCTGCGCCGGACCGACATCGTCAACATGGGGATCGCGCGCGGCGCGCGGCTGCCCGTGCTCGTCGTCGGCGACATCGACCGCGGTGGCGTCTTCGCCTCCTTCTACGGCACGCTCGCGCTGCTGTCGCCGGAGGACCAGGAACTCGTCGCCGGGTTCCTCGTCAACAAGTTCCGCGGGGACGTCTCGCTGCTCGAACCCGGGCTCGACATGCTGCACGGGCTCACCGGCCGGCGTACGTACGGCGTGCTGCCGTTCCGGCACGGGCTCGGCATCGACGAGGAGGACGGGCTGCGCGTGTCTCTGCGGGGCGCCGTGCGGGAGTCCGCCGTGGCGCCCCCGGTCGGGGAGGACGTGCTGCGGGTCGCCGTCTGCGCCGTGCCGCTGATGTCCAACTTCACCGACGTGGACGCGCTCGCCGCCGAACCGGGCGTCGTCGTGCGGTTCGTGGACCGGCCCGAGGAGCTGACCGACGCCGACCTCGTCGTCGTGCCCGGCACACGCGGCACGGTCAGGGCGCTGGAATGGCTGCGGGAGCGGGGGCTCGCACGGGCTCTGGCGAGCAGGGCCGCCGAGGGGCGGCCGGTGCTGGGCATCTGCGGCGGCTTCCAGATCCTCGGCGAGCACATCGAGGACGACGTGGAGAGCCGGCGCGGACACGTCGACGGGCTGGGCCTGCTGCCCGTACGGGTCGCCTTCGCCCGCGAGAAGACCCTCACCCGGCCGCGGGGCGAAGCCCTCGGCGAGCGGGTCGAGGGATACGAGATCCACCACGGGGTCGCCGAAGTCACCGGCGGGGAGCCCTTCTTGGACGGCTGCCGGGTCGGGGCCGTCTGGGGCACGCACTGGCACGGCTCGCTGGAGTCGGACGGCTTCCGGCGCGCCTTCCTGCGCGAGGTGGCGGCCGCCGCCGGGCGCCGTTTCGTGCCGGCGCCCGACACCTCGTTCGCCGCGCTGCGCGAGGAGCAGCTCGACCGGCTCGGCGACCTGATCGAACAGCACGCGGACACGGACGCGCTCTGGCGGCTCATCGAGTCGGGCGCGCCGCAAGGACTGCCTTTCATTCCACCGGGAGCGCCCGCATGAGCACAGTGTTGTTGTTGTCGACCGCCGACACCGATCTGCTCGCCGCCCGAGCCTCGGCCGCCTCCTACCGGATCGGCAATCCGACCCGTGTGGACGTCGACGAGGAGCTTCCGGGGCTGCTCGACGGCGCGGACATCGCCGTCGTACGGCTGCTCGGCGGCAAGCGCGCCTGGGAGGACGGGCTCGCCGCGCTGAAGGCCGCCGGCGTGCCGACCGTGCTGCTGGGCGGAGAGGCCGTACCGGACGCCGAGTTGATGGCCGAGTCGTCGGTGCCGGCCGGAGTCGTGGCGGAGGCGCTGAAGTACCTCGTCGAGGGCGGCCCGGAGAACCTGGCGGAACTCGCCCGGTTCCTCTCCGACACGGTGCTGCTGACCGGCGAGGGCTTCGAGGAGCCGCGGCGGATGCCGGAGTACGGCGTCCACGGCGAACGTGCCCTGGTGGCCGGCCGCCCGACCGTCGGCGTGCTCTTCTACCGCGCCCACGAACTGAGCGGCAACAGCGCGTTCGTCGACACGCTGTGCGACGCGATCGAGGCGCACGGCGCCAACGCCCTTCCCGTCTACTGCGGTTCGCTGCGCGGCGCGGACGCCGGGCTGTACGAGATCCTCGGACGCGCCGACGCCCTGGTCGCCACCGTCCTCGCGGCCGGCGGCACGCACGCGTCGCAGGCGTCGGCGGGAGGCGACGAAGAGGCCTGGGACATCGGGGCGCTCGCGGACCTGGACATCCCCGTGCTGCAAGGGCTCTGCCTGACCTCCTCGCGCGCCGCGTGGGACGGGTCCGATGCCGCGCTGTCCCCCATGGACGCGGCCATGCAGGTCGCGATCCCGGAGTTCGACGGGCGGCTGACCACCGTCCCGTTCTCCTTCAAGGAGCAGGGCCCGGACGACGTGCCGGTGTACACCGCCGACCCCGAGCGGGCCGCCCGGGTCGCCGGGATCGCCGTACGGCACGCGCGGTTGAAGCACAAGGCCAACGCGGAGAAGCGGGTCGCGCTCGTCTTCACGGCGTACCCGACCAAGCACTCGCGGGTCGGCAACGCGGTGGGGCTCGACACCCCGGCGTCGGCGGTACGGGTCCTGGACGCGCTGCGGGACGCGGGCTATGCGGTCGAGGGCTATCCCGACAACGGCGACGAGCTCATCCACCGCCTCATCGAGGCCGGCGGTCACGACGTGGAGTGGCTGACGGAGGACCAGCTCGCCGCCGCGCCCGCACGTGTGCCGCTGGCCGACTACCGGGCGTGGTTCGGCCGGCTGGACCCGGAGCTGCGGAACGCGATGACGGAGGCGTGGGGCGAGCCGCCGGGCGGCCTGTACGTCGACGGCGACGACATCGTCCTGGCCTCCCTGCGGTTCGGGAACGTGGTCGTCATGATCCAGCCGCCGCGCGGCTTCGGCGAGAACCCGATCGCGATCTACCACGACCCCGACATGCCGCCGTCCCACCACTACATGGCGGCCTACCGGTGGCTGGAAAACTCGTTCGGCGCCGACGCGATCGTGCACATGGGCAAGCACGGCACGATGGAGTGGCTGCCCGGCAAGGGGCTGGGCCTGTCCCGCGGATGCGCGCCGGACGCGGTGCTCGGCGACCTGCCGCTGGTGTACCCGTTCATCGTCAACGACCCCGGCGAGGGCACCCAGGCCAAGCGGCGCGGGCACGCCACGGTCGTCGACCACCTCGTCCCGCCGATGGCGCGCGCGGACACGTACGGTGACCTGGCCAAACTGGAGCAGCTCCTCGACGAGTACGCGCTCGTCTCCGACCTGGACCCGGCGAAGGCTCCCGCCGTGCGGGCCCAGATCTGGACCCTGGTCAAGGCCGCCGAGCTGCACCACGACCTGCGGGTGGACGAGCAGCCGGACGACGACGCGTTCGACGAGTTCGTCATGCACATCGACGGCTATCTGTGCGAGATCAAGGACGTGCAGATCAGGGACGGCCTGCACATCCTCGGCGGCGGCCCGGTCGGCGAGCCGCGCGTGAACCTGGTGCTGGCCGTGCTGCGCGCCTCGCAGGTGTGGGGCGGGCAGGCGAACGCGCTGCCGGGGCTGCGGGCCTGTCTCGTGGAGCACTTCGGCCTGGTGGAGAAGGAGTTGCTGGCCGAGCCGGGCGCTCCGGTGAAGGTGCCGGTGGAGCTGACGGACCTGGTGGAGGGTCCGGCGCGCACGGCCGCGGACGCCATCGACCTGCTGGAGCAGCTGTGCCGGCGGATCGCCGAGGGCATGGAGGAGCGCGGCTGGGCGGCCGACGCGGGTCCGGCGCTCGTCCGGGAGGTGCTGGGCACCGAACTCCCGGACGCGACGGCCGTGCTGGAGTTCGCCTGCACCGAGGTCGTGCCGCGGCTCGCCCGTACGACGGACGAGATCGGGCACATCCTGCGGGCGCTGGACGGCGGTTACGTCCCCGCGGGGCCGTCCGGCTCGCCGACCCGGGGCCTGGTCAACGTGCTGCCGACCGGACGCAACTTCTACTCGGTCGACCCCAAGGCGATCCCGTCACGGCTGAGTTGGGAGGTCGGCCAGTCCCTCGCGGACTCGCTGGTCGCCCGCTACCTCCAGGACACCGGCGCGTACCCGAAGTCGGTGGGCCTGACGGTCTGGGGCACGTCCGCGATGCGCACCCAGGGCGACGACATCGCCGAGATCCTGGCGCTGCTGGGCTGCCGCCCGGTGTGGGACGACGCCTCCCGCCGCGTGACCGGCTTCGAGGTGGTCTCCCTGGCGGAGCTGGGCCGGCCGCGCATCGACGTGACGGTCCGCATCTCCGGCTTCTTCCGGGACGCGTTCCCGCACGTCGTCGGGCTGATCGACGACGCGGTACGGGCGGTGGCGGAGCTGGACGAGCCTGCCGAGCGGAACTTCGTGAAGGCCCACGCCGACGAGGACACCGCCGAGCACGGCGACCGGCGCCGCGCCACGGCCCGTATCTTCGGCTCCAAGCCGGGCGCGTACGGCGCGGGTCTGCTGCCGCTGATCGACGCACGCAACTGGCGCTCGGACGCGGACCTCGCCGAGGTGTACGCGGTGTGGGGCGGCTACGCCTACGGACGCGGCCTCGACGGGCGAGCGGCACGCGGGGACATGGAGACGGCGTTCCGGCGGATCGCGGTGGCGGCGAAGAACGTCGACACCCGTGAGCACGACCTGGTCGACGCGGACGACTACTTCCAGTACCACGGCGGCATGGTCGCGATGGTGCGCCATCTGACAGGGACGAGCCCGGAGGCGTACGTCGGGGACTCCGCCGTCCCGGACCAGGTCAAGACCCGCACGCTGGGCGAGGAGACGCATCGGGTCTTCCGCGCCCGGGTGGTCAACCCGCGCTGGATGGCGGCCATGCGACGGCACGGCTACAAGGGCGCCTTCGAGATGGCGGCGACCGTGGACTACCTGTTCGGCTACGACGCCACGGCGGGCGTGGTCGACGACTGGATGTACGAGAAGCTCAGCGCCGAGTACGTCTTCGACGCCGAGAACCGCGACTTCATGAAGAAGTCCAACCCGTGGGCGCTGCGGGGCATCACCGAGCGGCTGCTGGAAGCGGCCGACCGCGGGCTGTGGGCCGAGCCGGACGCGGACACGCTGGAGCGGCTGCGGGCCACCTACCTGGAGCTGGAGGGCGACTTGGAGGGCGAGGACAAGTGACCACCCCGTATCCGTTCACGGCTGTCGTCGGACAGGACGACCTGCGGTTGGCGCTGCTGCTGAATGCGGTGTCTCCGCAGGTGGGCGGCGTTCTCGTGCGCGGCGAGAAGGGCACCGCCAAGAGCACCGCCGTACGTGCCCTCTCCGCGCTTCTACCCGAGGTGGACGTCGTCCCCGGGTGCCGGTTCTCCTGTGACCCCGGCTCGCCCGACCCCGCCTGCCCGGACGGGCCGCACGAGCCGGGGGCCGGTGCCGAGCGGCCGGCGCGGATGGTCGAGCTGCCCGTGGGGGCCTCCGAGGACCGGCTCGTGGGCGCGCTGGACATCGAGCGGGCGCTCGCCGAGGGCGTGAAGGCGTTCGAGCCGGGCCTGCTCGCCGACGCGCACCGCGGGATCCTCTACGTCGACGAGGTCAACCTTCTGCACGACCACCTCGTGGACCTCCTGCTGGACGCCGCCGCCATGGGCGCCTCCTACGTGGAGCGCGAGGGCGTCTCCGTGCGGCACGCGGCGCGCTTCCTGCTCGTCGGGACCATGAACCCGGAGGAGGGCGAGTTGAGGCCGCAGCTCCTCGACCGGTTCGGGCTCACCGTCGAGGTCGCGGCCTCGCGGGAGCCCGACCAGCGGGTGGAGGTCGTGCGCAGGCGGCTCGCCCACGACGACGACCCCGCCGCCTTCGCCGCACGCTGGGCCGACGAAGAGGCCGCCGTGCGGGCGCGGATCGTGGCCGCGCGGGAGCTGCTGCCGCAGGTCCGGCTGGGCGATGGCGCGCTGCGGCAGATCGCCGCGACGTGTGCCGCCTTCGAGGTGGACGGCATGCGCGCCGACATCGTCATGGCCCGGACCGCCACCGCGCTGGCCGCCTGGGCCGGGCGGACCGACGTGCTCGCCGAGGACGTGCGGCAGGCCGCGCTGCTGGCCCTCCCCCACCGGCGGCGGCGCAATCCGTTCGACGCGCCGGGGCTGGACGAGGACAAGCTCGACGAGACGCTGGAGCAGTTCGGCGATTCCCCGGACGACGACTCCGACCCCGATCCGGACGGGCCGGGCGGGCCGGGCGGAGGCGGCGGGCAGCCGCCGCAGGACGGCCCCGAGGACAACGGGGACTCGCCCGCGCAGCCCGAGGCCGGCGACAGCGGCGAGCCGCAGCCCTCCGGTGCCGGCGCCGGTGAGCAGTCCGCCGTACGCGCCTCCGAGCCGTTCCGCACCAAGGTGCTGAGCGTGCCCGGCCTCGGCGAGGGTGCCGCCGGGCGGCGTTCGCGGGCGCGGACCGAGCACGGGCGCACGACCGGGGCACGGCGGCCCCGAGGCACCCTGACCAAGCTGCACCTGGCGGCCACCGTGCAGGCGGCGGCCCCGCACCAGCGGGCCCGTGGGCGGTCCGGGCCGGGGCTGGTGGTCCGCCGGGACGATCTGCGGCAGGCGGCCCGCGAGGGGCGCGAGGGGAACCTCGTCCTGTTCGTGGTCGACGCCTCCGGCTCGATGGCCGCGCGGCAGCGGATGAGCGCCGTGAAGGGGGCGGTGCTGTCGCTGCTCCTCGACGCCTATCAGCGGCGGGACAAGGTGGGACTGGTGACCTTCCGGGGCAAGGACGCGCAGGTCGCGCTGCCGCCCACCTCGTCCGTGGACGCCGCCGCGGCCCGGCTGGAGTCGCTGCCGACGGGCGGGCGCACTCCGCTGGCGGCCGGGCTGCTGCGCGCGCACGAGGTGCTGCGGGTCGAGCGGCTGCGTGATCCCGCGCGGCGGGCGCTCGTCGTGGTCGTGACCGACGGGCGGGCCACCGGTGGTCCGGAGCCGGTGGCCCTGGCCGGACGTGCGGCGCGGCTGTTCGCGGCCGAGGGGGTCGCGTCGGTGGTCGTGGACTGCGAGTCGGGGCCGGTGCGGCTGAGGCTCGCCGGGCAGCTCGCGGGTGAACTGGGCGGTTCGGCCGTGACGTTGGACGAGCTGCGGGCGGACAGCATCGCCGGTCTTGTCAGGGACGTTCAGGGGACTTCGAGGAGGGCCGCGTAATGCCTCAGGGGCAGCCGAGCGTCGTACCGGAGGACGGGCTGACGACCCGCCAGCGGCGCAACCGTCCGCTGGTCGTCGTGCACACCGGGGTCGGCAAGGGCAAGTCCACCGCCGCCTTCGGGCTGGCGCTGCGCGCCTGGAACCAGGGCTGGCCGATCGGGGTGTTCCAGTTCGTCAAGTCGGCGAAGTGGCGGGTCGGCGAGGAGCGCGCGCTGCGGGTGCTCGGCGACTCCGGCGAGGGCGGGTCCGTCGCGTGGCACAAGATGGGCGAGGGCTGGTCCTGGGTGCAGCGGGACGCGCAGATGGACAACGAGCAGAAGGCACGTGAGGGCTGGGAGCAGGTCAAGCGGGACCTGGCCGCCGAGACGTACCGGCTGTACGTGCTCGACGAGTTCGCGTATCCGATGCACTGGGGCTGGATCGGCACCGACGAGGTCGTGGAGGTGCTGCGGAACCGGCCCGGGACCCAGCATGTGGTGATCACCGGGCGGAACGCGCCCGAGGAGCTGGTGGACTTCGCCGACCTCGTCACCGACATGTCCAAGGTGAAGCATCCGATGGACGCCGGGCAGAAGGGGCAGAGGGGCATCGAGTGGTGACGTCCCTGTCCGTGCCCCGGCTGGTCGTCGCCGCGCCCTCGTCGGGCAGCGGCAAGACCACCGTCGCCACGGGGCTGATGGCCGCGCTGACCCGGCGGGGCCTTTCGGTGTCCCCGCACAAGGTCGGCCCGGACTACATCGACCCCGGGTATCACGCGCTCGCCACCGGGCGTGCGGGGCGGAACCTGGACGCCTACCTGTGCGGGCCGGAGCTGATCGGGCCGCTGTTCCTGCACGGGGCGCGCGGGTGTGACATCGCCGTCGTCGAGGGCGTGATGGGGCTGTACGACGGGGCCGCCGGGGAGGGTGAACTGGCGTCCACCGCGCAGGTGGCGAAGCTGCTGCGGGCGCCGGTGGTGCTGGTCGTCGACGCGTCGTCGCAGTCCCGGTCGGTGGCGGCGCTGGTGCACGGGTTCGTGACCTGGGATCCGGAGGTGCGGATCGGGGGCGTGATCCTCAACAAGGTGGCCTCCGACCGGCACGAGGCACTGCTGCGCGAGGCGCTGGACGCGGTCGGGGTGCCCGTACTGGGAGTTCTGCGGCGGGTCGAGCAGGTCGACACGCCCTCTCGTCATCTCGGCCTGGTGCCGGTCGCCGAGCGGCGGGCGGCGGCCGTGGACGCGGTGGCGGCGATGGCGGCGCAGGTCTGCGACGGGTGCGATCTGGAGGCGCTGGTCGCGCTGGCGCGCGGTGCGGGGGCGTTGCCGTGTGCGGCCTGGGACGCGGCCGAGGTCCTGCTCTCCTCCGGCGGGGGATCCTCCCGGGAGAGGCCGAGGGTCGCCGTCGCCGGTGGATCCGCCTTCACCTTCTCCTACGCCGAGCACGCCGAGTTGCTGAGTGCTGCCGGGGCCGAGGTCGTGCCCTTCGACCCGCTGCGGGACGAGCGGCTGCCCGAGGGGACCCGCGGGCTGGTCGTCGGGGGCGGGTTTCCCGAGGTGTACGCGGCGGAGCTGACCGCCAACGAGCCCTTGCGCGGGGCCGTCGCCGAGCTCGCGCTCGGCGGCGCTCCCGTCGCCGCCGAGTGTGCGGGGCTGCTGTATCTGTGCCGGGAGCTGGACGGGCAGCCCATGTGCGGGGTGCTGGACGCCTCGGCACGGATGACCGGGCGGCTCACGCTCGGCTACCGGGACGCCGTGGCCGTGAGCGACAGCGTGCTCGCCGGGGCCGGGGAGCGGATACGGGGGCACGAGTTCCACCGGACCGTCGTCGAACCCGGCTGGGGGACGGGGGCGGCGGCCCCCGCCTGGGGTGTGCGCGTCCCCGAGCGGCGGGTCGAAGGCTTCGTACAGAGCAACGTGCACGCGAGTTATCTGCACACGCACTGGGCCGCCGCGCCCGGTGTCGCCCGTCGGTTCGTCGAGAGGTGCCGGACGTCATGAGCAGCAGGCTGATCGGAGTCGGGGTGGGTCCCGGCGATCCGGAGCTGGTGACCGTCAAGGGCGTCAACGCCCTGCGTGCCGCGGACGTCGTCGTCGTGCCCGTCATGGGCGCGTCCGACGGAACGGACGGCGGGGAGCGGGGGCGTGCCGAGGCGACCGTGCTGCACTACGTGCCCGCGGAGAAGGTCGTCCGGGTGGTGTTCGCGCTGAACGAGCGGTCGGACCGGGCCCGGCGGGAGGCCGCGTGGGACGCGGCCGGGGCGCGGGTCGCCGGGCTGCTCGAGGCCCGCGGCACGGTCGCCTTCGCCACCATCGGCGATCCCAACGTCTATTCGACCTTCACGTATCTCGCGCAGACCGTCGCCGCCCTGGTGCCGGGGACCGTGGTGGAGACGGTGCCCGGGATCACCGCGATGCAGGATCTGGCGGCGCGTTCGGGGGCCGTGCTGACCGAGGGCACCGAGCCGCTGACCCTGGTGCCGGTCACCGCGGGCGCCGCCGTGCTCAAGGAGGCGCTGAGCGGGCCCGGGACCGTCGTGGCGTACAAGTTCGGTCGGCAGGCGCGTGAGGTGGCCGAGGCGCTGCGGGACAGCGGGCGGATCGACGACGCGGTGTGGGGGTCGGCGCTGGGGCTGCCGGAGGAGTCGATCCGGCCGGCGTCGGGGCTGGACGGGGCGCCGCTGCCGTACCTCTCGACGCTCATCGCGCCCGCGCGGCGCGAGGGCGGGCGGGGCGGCAAGCTGTGAGCCGTACCCGCGCGCGGGGCGACCGGTCACGCCGCCAGGCCGACCACCACCCAGATGAAGGCCACGCCCGCGACCGTGCACAGCAGGGTCGAGCGGGCCGGGTGCTCGTGGTGGGCTTCGGGGAGGATCTCGGCCGCGGCGAGGTAGAGCAGCGCCCCGCCGAAGAGGCCGAGATAGCCGCCGAGGAACCACTCCGGGATGCTGACGAGCGTGGTCGCGGCGGCGCCCACCATGGGGGCGAGGGCGTCCGCGACGAGCATGGCGACGGCCTTGCGGCGCGCGTTGCCGTACAGGCTGGTGATGGTGAACGTGTTGAAGCCGTCGGCGAAGTCGTGGGCGATGACCGCGACCGCGACCGCGGCGCCCATGCCGTTGTTCACCTGGAAGGCGGCGCCTATGGCCACGCCGTCCATGGCGCTGTGACCGACCATGGCGGCCGCCGCCGTCAGGCCCACCTCCGGGGCGCGGTGGTTGTGCCGCTCGGCGCCGCCGTGCGCGGCCTGCCGCGCGGCCAGCAGGCGTTCCACCAAGTGGGCCACCAGGAACCCGGCCACGAACAGCAGCAGGGCCGCCGGTACGCCGAACACCTCCCGGCCGGCCGCGTGCAGCGCCTCGGGCAGCAGGTCCAGGCCGACCACGCCCAGCATCAGGCCGCCCGCCAGTCCCAGGACCAGGTGGCGACGGTCGGTCACCCGCTGTGCCGTCCAGCCGCCGGCCAGCGTCATCAGGAACGCGCCGAGCGCGACGAAGACCGCCATGTGCCCTTGCTATCCGATGAGGCCCCGATCGCGCACATCCGGCCACCGCTACATCCCTGCATACCAGGACATTTCGTACGAGAGGACCCGAAGTCATGGCCGATGCCCCGACCGGCAAGGTGACCTTCGTCGGTGCCGGCCCCGGCGCCGCCGACCTGCTGACGTTCCGCGCCGCCCGCTCGATCGCCGAGGCCGACGTGGTGATCTGGGCGGCCAGCCTGGTGCAGGCCGAGGTGCTCCAGCACGCGCGCAAGGACGCGGAGATCCTGGACTCGGCGGCCATGTCCCTGGAGGACGTCGTCGCCGTGTACCAGCGGGCGCACGCGGAGGGGCTGAAAGTGGCCCGTATCCACTCCGGCGACCCGGCGCTGTGGGGCGGCACTCAGGAGCAGCTCGACCGGTGCGCGGACATCGGGATCGCGACGGAGATCGTGCCCGGCGTCTCGTCCTTCTCCGCCGTGGCCGCACTGGCCCGGCGCGAGCTGACGATTCCGGAGGTCGCGCAGTCGGTCGTGCTGACCCGGCTCGGTGGCGGAAAGACACCGATGCCGCCCGGCGAGGAGGTGCGCGAGTTCGCCCGGCACGGCACCACCATGGCGGTGTTCCTGTCGGCGGCCCGCAGCGGCCAGCTGGTGCGGGAGCTGCTGGAGGGCGGCTACCCGACGTCCACGCCGGTCGTGGTGGCGTACCAGGCGACCTGGCCGGAGGAGCTGATCGTCAGGTGCACGGTCGGCACGCTGGAGGAGACGGTCAAGGAGCACAAGCTCTGGAAGCACACGCTGTTCCTGGTCGGACCGGCTCTCGACGCCCACGGCACCCGCTCGCACCTGTACCACCCCGGTCACTTCCACGGCCACCGCAAGGCCGACCCCGAGGCCCGCAGGGCCCTGCGCGCGCGGGGTGCGAGCACGTGATCACGGTCGTCGGCACGGGCACCGGGGCGGCGTACGGTACTCCGGTGCCGCCCGGCGCCCGGCTCGTCGTGGGCGCGCGGCGGCATCTGGACGCCGCACGGCTGCCGGAGGGCGCCGAGCGGGTCGTCCTGGGTCCGCTGGCGCCCGCGCTCGACACCATCGGGGAGTACGTCGGCAAGGAGCGGCCCGTGCTGGTGCTGGCCTCCGGGGACCCCGGTTTCTTCGGGATCGTACGGGCGCTCGCCGAGCGGTTCGGGCCCGGGCTGCTGGACGTCCGCCCCGGGGTCTCCTCCGTCGCCGCCGCCTTCGCGCGGATCGGGCTGCCCTGGGACGACGCGGTGGTGGTCAGCGCGCACGGACGGGATCTGCGTACGGCCGTGAACGTGTGCCGGGCGCGGGCGAAGGTCGCCGTGCTGACCGGGCCGGGGGCCGGGCCCGCCGAGCTGGGCGCCGCGCTGGCCGGCACCTGCGGCGACGACCGGATGCTGGTCGTCGCCTCCGCACTGGGCGACCCGGCGGGCGAACGCGTGGAACGGCTCACCCCGGCCGAGGCCGCCGCCCGCGACTGGGGCACGGCGGTGAACGTGGTGCTGTGTCTTTCCGGGGCGCGGACGCCGGGGCCATTGCGCACGGTCGCGGGGCCGCCGGCCGGCCCGTCCCGATGGGCCCTGGAGGAGAGCGAGTTCGCCCACCGCGACTCGATGATCACCAAGTTCGAGGTGCGCGCCCTGGCGCTGGCCCGGCTCGGGCCGCGCCTCGGCGACCTGGTCTGGGACGTGGGCGCGGGCTCCGGGTCGGTCGCCGTCGAGTGCGCCCGGCTGGGCGCCGCCGTCACCGCCGTCGAGAAGACGGCCGACGGCGTGGAGCGGATCCATGCCAACGCGGCGGCGCACGGCGTGGACGTGTCGGTGGTGCACGGGTCCGCGCCGGAGGCGCTGGCCCGACTCGCCGACCCCGACGCGGTATTCGTGGGCGGCGGTGGGCGTGCGCTGCCCGCCGTCGTGGCCGCGTGCGCGCGGCGGGCCCGGCGGAGCGTCGTGGTCGCCGTGGCGGCGCTCGACCGGGTGCCGGCCGTGCGCGAGGCGCTGGCCGCCGCCGGGTTCGCCTGCGACGGCGTGCTGCTCCAGTCCTCGCGGCTGGCGCCGCTGCCGGGCGACGTGACCCGGCTCGCGGCCACCAATCCTGTTTTTCTGCTGTGGGGCACGCGGCCCCCGGTGCTTCATGAAGGAGTCGCAGAGTGATCGGCCTCATTTCCGCCACGGCGGCGGGCGCGGCTGCGCGGGACCGGCTGGCCGCGGCCTGGCCGGACCGTACCCGGGTGTACGAAGGGCCCGTCGGGGAGGCCGTGCGGGCCGCCTTCTCTGAGTGCGGACAGCTCGTGTGCTTCCTGGCGACGGGGGCGGTCGTCCGGCTGATCGCGCCGCTGCTCGGCGAGAAGGCCTCCGATCCGGGTGTGGTGTGCGTCGACGAGGGCGGCCGGTTCGCGGTGTCCCTGGTGGGCGGGCACGCGGGCGGGGCGAACGAACTGGCCCGCGCGGTGGGCGAGGTGCTGGGCGCGGAGCCGGTCGTGACGACCGCGACGGACGCCGTGGGACTGCCCGGCCTGGACACGCTCGGGCTTCCGGTGGAGGGCGATGTCGCCGGGGTCTCGCGGGCGTTGCTCGACGGGGAGCCGGTCGTGCTGGACGCGGAGGTGCGCTGGCCGCTGCCGCCGCTGCCGGTCGCCGCCGAGGGCGCGTACACGATCCGGGTCACCGACCGTGCCGCCGTCCCCGCCGAGCGGGAGGTGGTCCTGCGGCCGCCGACCCTGGTGGTCGGCGTCGGCGCGTCCCGGGGCGCACCTGCCGACGAGGTGGTGGGCCTGGTCGAGGGCGCGCTCGCGGAGGCCGGGCTGTCAGCGGCGTCGCTCGCCGAACTGGCCACGGTCGACGCCAAGGCGGAGGAGCCCGGCGTCGTCGAGGCGGCCCGGCGGCTCGGGGTGCCCCTGATCACGTACTCCGCCGATGAGTTGGCGGCGGTCGACGTGCCCAACCCGTCGCGGGCGCCGCTCGCCGCCGTCGGCACCCCGTCGGTCGCGGAGGCCGCCGCGCTCGTGCGCGGGGGTGAACTCCTCGTGCCCAAACGGAAGTCGGAGCGCACCGACGGGGCGCCCGCGATGGCCACGTGCGCGGTCGTACGGCGTCCTGGGCGTGGGCGACTCGCGGTCGTCGGGCTGGGGCCGGGCGCGCGGGACCTGCTCACGCCGCGCGCGCAGGCGGAGTTGCGGCGCGCTTCCGTGCTCGTGGGGCTCGACCAGTACGTGGACCAGATCCACGACCTGCTGCGGCCCGGCACCCGGATCCTCCAGTCGGGGCTGGGCGCGGAGGAGGAGCGGGCGCGCACGGCGGTCGCCGAGGCTCGGCGCGGGCACGCCGTCGCGCTGATCGGCAGCGGGGACGCCGGGGTGTACGCCATGGCCTCCCCTGCGCTCGCCGAGGCGTCCGACGACATCGACGTGACCGGCGTTCCGGGGGTCACGGCGGCGCTCGCGGCCGGGGCGATCCTGGGCGCGCCGCTCGGGCACGACCATGTGTCGATCAGCCTCTCCGACCTGCACACGCCGTGGGAGGTCATCGAGCGGCGGGTGCGGGCGGCGGCCGAGGCGGATCTCGTCGTGACGTTCTACAACCCCCGCTCCCGGGGCCGGGACTGGCAGTTGCCGAAGGCGCTGGCGATCCTCGCCGGGCACCGGGAGCCGACGACGCCGGTCGGTGTCGTGCGCAACGCCTCGCGGCCCGGCGAGTCCAGCCGGGTCACCACGCTGGCCGGTCTCGACCCGGAGACGGTCGACATGATGACGGTCGTGACCGTGGGCAACACCGCGACCCGCGAGATCGCGGGGCGCGTGGTCACGCCGCGCGGCTACCGCTGGCAGGCACCTGGGGAGGAGTCCAAGTGAACCGTGTCGTCCACCCGATCGAGCAGGAGTCGTTCCGGCGGCTGCGCTCCCGCCTGGACACCTCGCGCCTCGCGCCGCTGACGCGGGCGGTGGTGGAGCGGGTCGTCCATTCCTCCGCCGACCTGGAGTACGCCTCCGACCTCGTCATGGACGAGGGCGAGCTGGTGACGGCGCACGCCGCGCTGCACGCGGGGGCTCCGGTGGTCGCGGACGTGGAGATGGTGGCCGCCGGGATCACCCGGCGCACCAGCGTCTGCCGGCTGAGGGACGCCAGGTCCGGTCCCGGGATGACCCGCTCGGCGCACGCGATCCGGCTGGCGTACGAGGACGTCGGCCCGGGTGCGCTGTGGGTGATCGGCTGCGCGCCGACCGCCCTGGAGGAGCTGCTGGAGCTGGACGCCTCCCCCGCGCTCGTCATCGGTCTGCCCGTCGGTTTCGTCGGGGCGGCCGAGTCCAAGGCCGCGTTGCGCGAGAGCAGGCTGCCCGCCGTGAGCAACGTGTCCGAGAAGGGCGGTTCGGCGGTCGCCGCGGCCGCGCTCAACGCCCTGCTGTACCACCCCACTTCGCTTGAGGAGACCCTGTGACCACCCCGCCGCCGCCCGCCCTGCTCATCGCCGGTCACGGCACCCGGGACGACGCCGGAGCCGAGGCGTTCCGCGATTTCGTACGGGAGTTGGGGCGCTGTCGGCCCGAACTGTCCGTTGCGGGCGGCTTCATCGAGCTGTCCCCGCCGCCGCTGGGCGAGGCCGTCGCCGAACTGGTGGAGCGGGGTGTGCGGCGGTTCGCCGCCGTACCGCTGATGCTGGTGTCCGCCGGGCACGCCAAGGGCGACATCCCGGCGGCGCTGGCCCGCGAGAAGGAACGGCATCCGGGGATCTCGTACACCTACGGCCGGCCGCTGGGCCCGCACCCCGCGCTGCTGAGCGTGCTGGAGCGGCGGCTGGAGGAGGCGCTGGAGGGTGCGGCCGGGGAGCGGTCGGACGTGACGGTGCTGCTGGTGGGGCGCGGCTCGACCGACCCGGACGCCAACGCCGAGGTGCACAAGGCCGCGCGGCTGCTGTGGGAGGGGCGCGGATACGCGGGCGTGGAGACGGCGTTCGTGTCGCTGGCGGCTCCGGACGTGACGAGCGGACTGGAGAGGTGTGTGCGGCTGGGCGCGCGGCGGATCGTGGTCCTCCCCTACTTCCTGTTCACGGGCATCCTGCCGGACCGGGTGCGGCGGCAGACCGCGGACTGGGCGGCGGCGCACCCGGAGACCGACGTGCGCTCGGCGGACGTGATCGGGCCGGAGCCGGAACTGCTGGACCTCGTGCTGGAGCGGTACGAGGAGGCGGTGAGGGGCGATCTGCGGATGAACTGCGACTCGTGCGTGTACCGGATCGCGCTGCCGGGCTTCGAGGACAAGGTGGGGCTGCCGCAGCAGCCGCACTTCCACCCGGACGACGACGGGCACGGACACGGGCACCACCACCATGGAGGGCACGCTCACTCCCATGCGCACTGAGGACGCGGCCGGGCACGATCTGCGGCACCACGGGGACGCCGAGGTGCGCGACGGCGGGGCGGCACTGGTCGATCTGGCCGTGAACGTACGGGCGGATACGCCGCCGGCGTGGCTGCGGGAGCGGATCGCCGCCTCGCTGACCGGCCTCGCCGCCTACCCGGACGGGCGGGCCGCGCGGGCGGCGGTGGCGGCGCGGCACGGGCTGCCGGCGGAGCGGGTGCTGCTGACGGCGGGCGCCGCTGAGGCGTTCGTGCTGCTGGCGCGGGCGTTGAAGGTGCGGCGGCCGGTCGTCGTGCACCCGCAGTTCACCGAGCCGGAGGCGGCGCTGCGGGACGCGGGGCGCACGGTGGACCGGGTGCTGCTGCGGGCGGAGGACGGCTTCCGGCTCGATCCGGCGGCCGTCCCCGAGGACGCGGACCTGGTGGTGGTCGGCAACCCGACGAACCCGACGTCGGTGCTGCACCCGGCCTCGGTGATCGCCGAACTGGCCCGTCCGGGACGGGTGTTGGTGGTCGACGAGGCCTTCATGGACGCGGTGCCGGGCGAGCGGGAGGCGCTGGCGGGGCGGACGGACGTGCCCGGCCTGGTGGTGCTGCGCAGCCTGACCAAGACGTGGGGCCTTGCGGGGCTGCGGATCGGCTATGTGCTGTCGTCGCCCGAGGTGATCACCGAGTTGGAGCGGGCCCAGCCGCTGTGGCCCGTGTCCACTCCGGCGCTCGCGGCGGCGGTCGCGTGCGTGGAGCCGCGGGCGCTGGCGGAGGCGGAGGACGCGGCTCGCCGTATCGCCACGGACCGGGCCCACCTGGTGGCGGGCCTGGCCTCCTTCGCGGGGCACGGGGTACGGGTGGTGCGACCGGCCGAGGGTCCCTTCGTACTGGTGCGCATGCCGGGGGCGGCGGACGTACGGCGGCGGTTGCGCACGCTGGGATACGCGGTGCGGCGCGGGGACACGTTCCCCGGCCTTGGCGGGGAATGGCTGCGGCTGGCGGTGCGGGACCGGGGGACGGTGGACGGCTTCGTGCGCGCCCTGGGCTCGGCGCTGTCGCCGCCCGCCGCCCCCTGACTCACCGGGCCGGGAAGTCCCGCCGCTCCAGGACTTCCCGGCTGGGCCACGGGGTCAGGGCCGTCAGCCCCGGCGCCGCCGTGCCACGGCCAGCGCGCCTCCACCCGCCGCCAGCAGGACGGCGGAGCCCGCCGCCAGGTAGGGGGTGAGGGAGCTGCCGCCCGTCTCCGCGAGGTCGACGGTCTTCTTCTCGGCTGCGGCCTGCGGCTTCACATCGGCGCTCTGGGGCTTCACGTCGCTGCTCTGGGGCTTCTCGTCGGTGCCCTGGGGCTTGTCGTCGCCGCCCTGGTCGGCGGGCGGGGCCGCCTCCTTCTCCGGCGCCGTCGGGGACTCGCACGTCGCCTTGGCGAGGGTGACCGTGCCCTCCACCTCGGCCACGTTCAGCTCGAGCGGGTTGACGGAGACCTTGAGTTCCAGGGCCGTCGCCGCGGCCGTGCGGGAGGTCGTCTCACGCTTGGACAGGTCCAGGCGGACCTCGCCGACGCCGGGGACACGGACGTCGGTCGTGCCGCCGGCGGTGAGCGTCACCCTCTTGCCGAGCACCCTCACGGAGCCCAGGACGTTGCTGCTCGCCACCGGGGACTCGCCGGCCTCGCAGGTCGCCTTGGACGTGACCTGGTCGACCTCGATCAGGGACAGCAAGGGCAGGCCGGGGACGTGGATGCGGGCGTGGGCCAGTTGGACCATGCCCTCCGCCTTGTCCGCGGAGACGGTCGCGTCGGTCTTCGCCACGTCCGCGCGGATCACGCTGAAGGGCTTCCCGCCGTCGACGCCGTCGAGACGGGCGGTCAGTGCCGTCTGCTGCGCGCTCTGCGGTGCCTCGACCTCGTTGAGGGAGACGGCGAGCGGGACGTTCACCGTCTTGTTGAGCAGGGACACGTCCAGCTCGGTGCGCAGGACGGAGGCGCTCGCGTGGCCCTCCTGCCCACCGGTCGCGTGCGCGGAGCCCGCGCCGGCCAGCGTCACCGGGCCGGCGGCCAGGACGGTGGCCGCGGCGGCGGTGGCGCAACGGCGAGCGGACATGCGGAAGTTGTTGCCGTTCAAGGTGTGGGACCCCCAGAAAGGAATGCTTGGGACCCGGTAAGAATTACGTACTGAGGGTGAACGGTCAGCGATCTAGCGTGACTTCACCCCTTCGGGGGGTTTCCGACCGTCCTTTCGATTCTCCCGGCACGGACGTTCCCATCCGCCCCTCGCACATCCCCTCCGCGTACGAGCACACGAGGCACCACCCCGACGCCCACAACAGCGCGCACGCCACCGAAATCGGTGACGCCACACGTCAACGCCCGGTCCTCAGCCGGCCACCCTGCCGTTCAGGACCACCCGTCGCGGTACCGCCAGGGCGCGGACGTCCGCGCGCGGGTCCTCGTCGTAGACGACGAGGTCGGCGGGGGCGCCCTCGTCGAGGCCGGGGCGGCCCAGCCAGGTCCGGGCGGCCCAGGTCGTCGCCGAGAGTGCTTCGAGCGGCGGGATGCCGGCCTTGACCAGTTCGGCGACCTCGGCCGCCGCCAGGCCGTGGGGCAGGGAGCCGCCGGCGTCGGTGCCGACGTAGACCGGGATGCCGGCGTCGTAGGCGGCCCGGACCGTGTCGTAGCGGCGTTCGTGCAGGCGTCGCATATGGGCCGACCAGCGCGGGAACTTGGCCTCGCCGCCGGCGGCGAGGCGGGGGAAGGTGGCGATGTTGACGAGGGTCGGGACGATCGCGACGCCGCGTTCGGCGAACAGCGGGATCAGGTCCTCGGTCAGCCCCGTGGCGTGCTCGATGCAGTCGATGCCCGCCTCCACCAGGTCGCGCAGGGAGTCCTTCGCGAAACAGTGGGCCGTCACGCGCGCGCCCAGGCGGTGGGCCTCCGCTATCGCCGCCTCGACCGCCTCGCGCGGCCAGCAGGCCGACAGGTCGCCGAGGTCGCGGTCGATCCAGTCGCCGACCAGCTTGACCCAGCCGTCGCCGCGCCGGGCCTCCTGGGCGACGTAGGCGACCAGGTCCTCCGGCTCGATCTCCCAGGCATAGTTGCGGATGTAGCGGCGGGTGCGGGCGATGTGGCGGCCCGCGCGGATGATCTTCGGCAGGTCCTCGCGCTCGTCGATCCAGCGGGTGTCCGAGGGCGAGCCCGCGTCCCGGAGGAGGAGCGTGCCGGCCTCGCGGTCGGTGAGCGCCTGCTTCTCCGAGACGTCGTCGGGCACCGGTCCGTGCTCGTCGAGGCCGACGTGGCAGTGCGCGTCGACCAGGCCGGGCAGCACCCAGCCCTCGACGGTCGTCACGTCGGTGGCGCCGGCGGGACGGTCGTAGGAGATCCGGCCGTCGACCACCCACAACTCGTCCCGGACCTGATCCTCGTCCGGGCCGACGAGCACCCGACCCTTCACGTGCAGCACCGCGTGATCGCTCATGCACCGCACCTTAATGAGCCGGTGCCCGCAGCGGACCACCCGGTCCGGGGTCACCGGGTGAAAGCGGGGCAGACCCGCCGACTACGCTCGACGCGTTCACCCTCGCCCGTACGAAGAGAGCACCGCCGTGACGAACCCGTTCCTGGACCTCGCTCCGCTGAGCGCCGACCGATTCGCCTCGATCGAGGACCGGGTGGCGCGGCTGCTGGGCACCGAGCAGGATGTCGTGATCACGCAGGGCGAGGCGCTGCTGCCGCTGGAGGGCGCGATCAGAGGGACGGCCGGCCCCGGCACGACCGCGCTGAACGTGATCACCGGGCCGTACGGGCAGACGTTCGGCAACTGGCTGCGCGACTGCGGCGCGACGGTGTACGACCTGTCGGTGCCGTACCACACGGCGGCCACGGCGGACCAGGTCAGGGAGGCTTTCGCCGAGCACCCGGAGATCGACTTCGTGTCGCTGGTGCACGCGGAGGCGGCGACCGGCAACACCAACCCGGTCGCGGAGATCGGCAAGGCCGTGTCGGAGCAGGGCGCACTGTTCTACCTGGACGCCGTGGCCTCGGTCGGCGCGGAACCGGTGCTGCCGGACGCGTGGGGTGTGGACCTGTGCGTGATCGGGGCGCAGAAGGCGATGGGCGGGCCGGCCGGGGTGTCGGCGGTGTCGGTCAGCGAGCGCGCCTGGGCCCGGATGGCGGCGAACCCGCAGGCGCCGCGCCGCTCCTACCTGTCCCTGCTGGACTGGAAGGAGCGCTGGATCGACGGCGGCCGCAAGGCGCTGCTGCACGCGCCCGCGCAGTTGGAGATGCTGGCGCTCGAGGCCTGTCTCGAGCGCATCGAGGCGGTCGGCCTGGACGCGGTGATGCAACGCCACCGCCGCGCCGCCGCGGCCACCCGCGCGGGTGCGCACGCCCTCGGCGGCGGCCTGGAGCCGTACGTGCACGAGGCGTCCGAGGCGGCCCCGGTCGCCACCACCCTGCGGGCCCCGTCGGGCATCGACGCCTCCGAGCTGGTGGCCCGCGCCCTGGCGGCCGACCCCGCCCTCCCGCTGGCCGCGGGCGGCGGCCCGCTCGCCAAGGAGATGATCCGCGTCAACCACTACGGGACGGACGCCACCCGGGACGTGGTCGAGGCCGCCCTGACGGCCCTGGGCGCCGCCCTGACCGGCCTCGGCACGACCGTGGACGTCGCGGCAGCCCGGAACGCGGTCGCGGAGGCCTGGCGGCCGTAGGCACGCGGACGGCGACAGGCACGCGGACGGCGGGCTGGCCGGGGACCGGGATGTGGTGGTGTTCGTGAACATGAGGGCGACACGATCGAGGACTACGCCCGGCACAATGGCGGGCCCGCATTCTCCAAAAGCGGATGGACGGGATTAACGGGGCCTGTCGGCGAAGTAATTCGGGAATTCAATTCCGGGCAGCTTCCCATATTCTTCTGCCCCGTTTCCCCGGGCCTAAACGCAGAGATTTCATGAACGCTCGGCGACACAATTCGAAGGCCCCGGGCAGCGTTATGCGACTGTGACGCACTCCACAAAAGCGACCCTTTTGCCCAGTAAATTACGCACAAACCCACTCGCATCGCTGCCCTCTCGCGCGATCACGCGCCCGCGCGATAACACACGAGTCCGGTTCACGTAAGGCCTCAGGGCGATGCAATTTTGAATTCTGCTCGGTAAGTTCATTCCACATGACTGCCGCCCAAGCAGACCTGCATTCCCCCCACACAGAATTGCCCGAGGCGCTCCGCATCGAGCGTCCCGCCCCCACCGACGGCGCCGCACTCTGGCGGCTCGCGAAGGAATCCGGGACGCTCGATGTGAACTCCTCGTACAGCTATCTCCTCTGGTGCCGCGACTTCGCCGCCACGTCCGCGGTGGCGCGCGACGCCGACGGCGAGCCGGTCGGTTTCGTCACCGGATACGTGCGGCCCGACCGCCCGCACACCCTGCTCGTGTGGCAGGTGGCGGTGGACGCCGGCCACCAAGGCCGGGGCCTGGCCGCCCGGCTGCTCGACGCGCTCACCGCCCGGGTCGCCGCCGAGCGCGGGCTCACCTCCGTGGAGACCACGATCACCCCGGGCAACACCGCCTCCGAGCGGCTCTTCACCTCCTACGCCGCCCGGCACGGCGCCACGGTCGAGCGCGAGGTCCTGTTCGGGGCCGAGCAGTTCCCGGACGGGCCGCACGACCCGGAGGTCCTCCACCGGATCGGTCCACTCTCCTTCTGACCGCTCCCCCTCCGGCTCTCCGGCCCCCGGCCACCTCTCCCTCCCCCGCCTCCCTCTCACTCCCCCACCGAGGAGCGATTCGTCGTGACCATCACCCAGCCCGACCTGAGCGTCTTCGAGACCCTGGAGTCCGAGGTGCGCAGCTACTGCCGCGGCTGGCCCACCGTCTTCGACCAGGCGCGCGGCAGCCGCATGTACGACGAGGACGGCCACGAGTACCTCGACTTCTTCGCGGGCGCAGGCTCGCTCAACTACGGCCACAACAACCCCGTACTGAAACGGGCGTTGATCGACTACCTGGAGCGCGACGGGGTCACCCACGGGCTCGACATGTCGACCACCGCCAAGCGCACGTTCCTCCAGACCTTCCAGAACCTGGTCCTGCGCCCGCGCGACCTGCCGTACAAGGTGATGTTCCCGGGCCCGACCGGCACCAACGCCGTGGAGTCGGCGCTGAAGCTGGCCCGCAAGGTCAAGGGGCGCGAGGCGATCGTGTCGTTCACCAACGCCTTCCACGGCATGTCGCTGGGTTCCCTGGCCGTCACCGGGAACGCCTTCAAGCGGGCCGGCGCCGGCATCCCGCTCGTGCACGGCACGCCCATGCCGTTCGACAACTACTTCGACGGCAAGGTCCCGGACTTCCTGTGGTTCGAGCGGCTGCTGGAGGACCAGGGTTCCGGTCTGAACAAGCCGGCCGCCGTGATCGTCGAGACCGTGCAGGGCGAGGGCGGCATCAACGTCGCCCGGCCCGAGTGGCTGCGCGCGCTCAAGGAGCTGTGCGAGCGGCAGGACATGCTGCTGATCGTCGACGACATCCAGATGGGGTGCGGGCGCACCGGGGCCTTCTTCTCCTTCGAGGAGGCCGGGATCGTGCCCGACATCGTCACCGTCTCCAAGTCCATCAGCGGCTACGGCCTGCCGATGTCGCTGTGTCTGTTCCGGCCGGAGCTGGACGTGTGGGAGCCGGGCGAGCACAACGGCACCTTCCGCGGCAACAACCCGGCGTTCGTCACGGCCACCGCCGCCCTGGAGGCCTACTGGACGGACGGCTCGGCGATGGAGAAGCAGACCCGCGCCCGCGGTGAGCTGCTCGAGCAGTGGCTGATCTCGATCACCGAGGAGAACCTCGCGGACGTCAGGGAGTACCGGGGCCGGGGCCTGGTGTGGGGCCTGGAGTTCCACGACCCGCAGCGGGCCGGGCGGATCGCGCGGCGCGCCTTCGACCTCGGGCTGCTGGTCGAGACGTCCGGCCCGCAGGGCGAGGTCGTCAAGCTGCTGCCGGCGCTGACCATCAGCCCCGAGGAACTGGACGAGGGCATGAGCGTCCTCGCCCGCGCGGTCCGCGAGACCGCCTGACCACCGAGCGGCGGAGCACCAGAACACCGCAACACCGGAACCCCGGAACCCTGGAACCCCAAAAAAATCGACGCAAGGAGGCGCGTACCACCGTGATCGTCCGTTCGTTCAAGGACATCGAAGGCACCGACCGGCATGTGAAGGCCGCGTCCGGCACCTGGGAGAGCAAGCGCATCGTTCTCGCCAAGGAGAAGGTCGGCTTCTCCGTGCACGAGACGATCCTGTACGCGGGTACGGAGACGTCGATGTGGTACGCGAACCACATCGAGGCCGTCGTCTGCGTCGAGGGCGAGGCCGAGCTGACCGACCGCGAGACCGGGAAGACCTACACGATCACGCCCGGGACCATGTACCTCCTCGACGGCCACGAGCGGCACACGCTCCGCGTCAAGGAGGACTTCCGCTGCATCTGCGTGTTCAACCCGCCCGTCACCGGCCGGGAGGACCACGACGAGAACGGCGTCTACCCCCTGCTCCGCGAGCCCGAGGAGGTGTGAACACCACCATGACCGACGTCACCGACCTGTACCCCACCCGCGGCGCCACCGAGGTGACCACTCCCCGTCAGGACCCGGTCGTCTGGGGCTCCCCCGACACGCCCGGACCGTTCGACGCCGCCGGCCTCCAGTCGTTCGAGCGCGACGGCTTCCTCGCCGTCGACCAGTTGATCTCCGAGGACGAGGTCGCCGTCTACCGGCGGGAGCTGGACCGGCTGGTGGGCGACCCGGCGATCCGGGCCGACGAACGCTCCATCGTGGAGCCGACATCCAAGGAGATCCGCTCGGTCTTCGAGGTGCACCGGATCAGCGAGGTGTTCGCCCGGCTGGTGCGGGACGAGCGCGTCGTCGGGCGAGCCCGGCAGATCCTCGGCTCGGACGTGTACGTCCACCAGTCGCGGATCAACGTCAAGCCGGGCTTCGGGGCCAGCGGCTTCTACTGGCACTCGGACTTCGAGACCTGGCACGCCGAGGACGGCCTGCCGAACATGCGGACGGTGTCCGTCTCGATCGCGCTGACCGAGAACTACGACACCAACGGCGGCCTCATGATCATGCCGGGGTCGCACCGGACGTTCCTCGGCTGTGCGGGGGCCACGCCGAAGGACAACTACAAGAAGTCGCTTCAGATGCAGGACGCGGGCACGCCGTCCGACGAGGCGCTGACCGCCCTGGCCGGGCAGTACGGCATCAGGCTGTTCACGGGCAGGGCCGGTTCGGCCACCTGGTTCGACTGCAACTGCATGCACGGCTCCGGCGACAACATCACGCCGTTCCCGCGCAGCAACGTGTTCATCGTCTTCAACAGCGTGGAGAACGCGGCGGTGGACCCGTTCTCGGCGCCGGTACGGCGTCCGGAGTTCATTGGGGCGCGGGACTTCACCCCGGTGCGGTGACCCGTGGGTGATACGGATCGGGGCCTCCTCGTGTGGGACGGGAGGCCCCGGCCCGTGTCCGGATCCCGGCGGCGGCCTCAGCCGGCCAGCGCGTCCAGCAGGCGGTCGACGTCGGCGGGCGTGTTGTAGAGGTGGAACGCGGCCCGCAGATTGCCCGCGCGCTGGGAGACCTCGATGCCCTTGGCGCTCAACTCGCCCTGGCGGGAGCCGAGTCCGGGCACGGCGACGATCGGGGAGCCCGGCGCCGGGACCGGTTCGTGGCCGAGGGAGCGCAGCCCTGCGCGGAAGCGGTCGGCGAGCGCGAGGTCGTGGGCGCGTACGGCGGACACGCCGAGTTCCTCGACGAGTTCGAGTGAGCGGCGGGCGCCCGCGTAGCAGAAGAGGGCGGGACTCTCGTCGAACCGCCGTGCGGAGTGGGCGAGTTCTTCGACGGGGCCGTAGCAGCTGTCCCAGGGCCGTTCCCCCGCCACCCAGCCCGCAAACAGCGGGTCGAGGCCGCCGAGGTCGTCGGGGACGACCAGGAAGGCCACGCCCCGCGGGCACAGGAGCCACTTGAAGGCGACGGCGCTGACGTAGTCGTAGGCGTCCGCGTCGAGGTCCAGCCAGCCGGCGGCCTGGGAGGCGTCGACGTACACGCGCGCGCCGTGCTCGCGCGCGGCCGCGCGGATGGCGGGCAGGTCGGCGACGCGGCCGTCGGCCGACTGTGCGGCGCTCACCGCGACCAGGGCCGTGCCGGGCCGTACCGCCTCGGCGATCCGCTCCAGCGGTGCGCTGCGCACCTTCAGGTCCCGGCGGATGTGGAAGGGGTTCACCAGGGAGCTGAAGTCGCCCTCGGCGGTGAGGACTTCGCCGCCCTCGGGCAGTGCGGCGGCGATCAGCCCGGTGTAGACGGCGACGGAGGCGCCGGCCGCCACGCGCCGGTCCGGCACCTTCATCAGCCGGGCGAAGGAGGCACGGGCGGCCTCGACGTCGGCGAACATGTCGGTCGGCTGCCCGGCGGCGGCCGCCGCCACGGCGGTGCCCAGGGCCTCCACGGTACGGGCAGGCAGGAGACCGAGGGTCGCGCTGTTCAGATAGGTGGTCTTCGGGGCGAACTCGGCGCGGACGAGGGTCTCGAAGGTTTCCATGGATCCACTGTGCGGCCCGTCGCGGCCCCCGTCCATCGCGCGTTTCTACGCAGGTCCGCGAAAGATTCCTTATGGATCCGCCGCGACCTGCGGTTCGTCCTCGCCGCTCAGCTCCGCGGCACCGCGCATCCGTCCGGGCCGCAGGCGTCCCCGTCCGCGTCGCCGCCCTGGAAAAGGGTCAGCGGCGAGCGTTCGCCCCATGCCTGGGTGAGGGCCTGGGTGAAGACGTCGGCGGGCTGGGCACCGGAGACGCCGTACTTCCGGTCGAGCACGAAGAACGGCACGCCGGAGGCACCGAGTTGCGCGGCCTCCTGCTCGTCGGCGCGGACCTCGGCGGCGTAGGCGTCGGGGTCGGCGAGCACCTTCCGGGCGGCGTCGGCGTCGAGCCCGGCGGCGATGGCCAGCTCCACCAGCCGCTCGTCGCCCTCGGTGAAGACGGACCGCTCCTCGGCGAAGTTCGCCCGGTACAGCGCGTCCAGCAGCTCGCTCTGCCTGCCGTGCTCCTTGGCGAGGTGCAGCAGGCGGTGCATGTCGAAGGTGCTGCCGTGGTCCCGGCCCCGGGTGCGGTACGCGAGCCCTTCGGCGGCGGCCTGCCGTCCCAGGTTCTCCTCGCCGTCGTGCGCCTGGGCCTCGCTCATCCCGTACTTTTTGGTGAGCATGGTGATCACCGGCTGCACGTCGTCCCTGGCCCGCCTCGGATCCAGCTCGAACGACCGGTGCACCACCTCGACCTGCTCCCGGTGCGGGAAGGCCCCGAGTGCCTTCTCGAAGCGCGCCTTCCCGACGTAGCACCAGGGACAGGCGATGTCCGACCAGATCTCGACGCGCATGCTCTCGGCTCTCTCCCGCTCGTACGGAAGCGGAGGTGGACGTCCTCCGCCGGGTCCGTGAACGTTCAATCAGCGGGTTTCATTCCCCGGTCACCGTGTAGCGCAGCCCCAGATGGTGGCCGCCCTCGTCGGCGGGCCGCAGCGGATCCGGAGTCCAGCCCTGCCGGGCGTAGAAGCGCTGTGCCCGTTCGTTGCCGGTGTGCACTTCCAGGACGGCCGTCCGCCTGCCGTCGGTGCGCCACTGCTCGACGCAGGCCGCGTGCAGCGCCGTGCCGATGCCCGAGCGCCAGCGGCCGGGGTCGACGTGGAACTGGAACAGCGTGACCGTGTCCGCGGGGCCGTCCGACGGGGTGCGGAAGGAGGCGATGCCGACGATGCGGCCCTGGTCGACGGCGCACAGCACATGGCCGTCGGGGCGCGCGATGGCCTCGTGCCATCGCGCGGTCCAGTCGGCGTCGGCATCCGGGATGCCGTCCGGGGAGTACGTGGACCGCGCGCGCACCATCAGGTCGGAGACGGCCTCCGCCTCGGCGGGTACGGCCGTACGGATCACCAGGCGTCCGCCCGCACTGTTGTCGATCATGCGAGGGAGGACGCGGAGGCCCGGCGATCCGGTTCCGTGCTGTACGGGGTCAGCGCTCCAGGTGGCCGTTGAAGCGACGGGGCAGCCCGAGCGGGTTGCCGTCGCGCAACTCGGGCGGGAGCAGCGCCTCCGGGGCGTTCTGGTACGCCACCGGGCGCATCCACCGCTCGATCGCCGTACCGCCGACGGAGGTGGACGTCGAGGTCGTCGCGGGGTAGGGGCCGCCGTGGTGCTGGGCGGGGGCCACCGCGACACCGGTCGGCCAGCCGTTGACGAGTACGCGTCCGGCGAGCGGGGTCAGCCGGGCGAGCAGTTCGGCGCCGCGTCCCTGGCCGGCCGCCTCCTCGGTGGACAGGTGCACGGTCGCGCTGAGGTTGCCGGGCAGCCGCGACAGGACGGCCTCGGCCTCGGTCTCGTTCTCGTAGCGGGCGACCACGGTGACCGGTCCGAAGCACTCCTCCAGGAGCAGGTCGTGCTCCCCGTCCTCGGTGAGCTTCTCGGCCGGCACGGTCAGGAAGCCCGCGCTGACCGAGTGCTCGCCGCCCGCGCCCGGGGTGACCGGCGACTCGACGCCGGGCAGTGCGGAGCGCTCGGCGATGCCGGTGAGGAAGTTGTCGCGCATCCGGTGGTCGAGCAGGACGCCCGGGTCGGTGTCGCTGACGGCGTCGGTGAGCGACTTGACCAGGCCGTCGCCCGCGGCTCCGGACGGCACGAGGACCAGTCCGGGCTTCACGCAGAACTGCCCGACCCCCATCGTCATCGACCCGGCCAGCCCGGTCCCGATGGCCTCGGCCCGCTCGGCGGCCGCCGCCTCGGTGACGAGGACCGGGTTGAGCGACCCCAGCTCGCCGTGGAACGGGATCGGCGCCGGCCGCGCGGCCGCCGCGTCGAACAGGGCCCGGCCGCCGCGCACGGAACCGGTGAAGCCGGCGGCCGCCACCAGCGGGTGCCCGACGAGTTCGACGCCCGCCTCGAAGCCGTGGACGAGACCGATCACGGACTCGGGGATGCCGTGGTGCGCGGCCGCTCCGCGCAGCACCCTGGCGACCAGTTCGGACAGTGCCGGGTGGTCGGGGTGCGCCTTGACGACGACGGGGCAGCCCGCGGCGAGCGCGCTCGCGGTGTCGCCGCCGGCGACCGAGAAGGCGAAGGGGAAGTTGGAGGCGGAGTAGACGGCGACGACCCCGAGCGGCACCTTGAAGCGGCGCAGGTCCGGGATCGGCGGGGCCGCGGTGGCGTCGGGGTGGTTGATGATCACGTCGAGGAAGGCGCCCTCGTCGACGATGTCCGCGAAGGCCCGCAACTGGTAGCAGGTCCGGGCCAGTTCGCCGGTGAGCCGGACCGGTCCGAGCGCGGTCTCGGCGTCGGCGGCCTCGACGAGCCGGCCCCGGGCCCCTTCCAGTCGCTCGGCGGCGGAGCGCAGGAAGGCCGCGCGGACGGCGCGGTCGGCGAGCGCCCCGCGCGCCTCGTGCGCGGCCCGCACGACGGCGTCCACCTCCTGCGCTGTGGCCTCCACCGCAACCTGTTCCCGCTGCTTCCCGGTACGGGGGTCGACACTCCAGACTGGTGCTGCCACCGCGGATCCCTCCACATGTCTTGCCGCAGTATCCGGCCGGTCCCTACGGTCGGCCGGATTCGGGTCACCACCAGGGCGTTCGATATGCTGAACGCTGTCTCTGATGATGAATACACTGTCGGAGACTATATCTCCAGCTTCTCCTCGAACGAAGGGGTCCAGGGCGATGTCGGCAGGCGACGCAGGCGGCGGGGCGCAGGTCAAGTCCGCGGTACGGACCGTGGAGTTGCTCGAGTTCTTCGCCGGCCGGCCCGGTATGCACTCGCTGGTCGCGGTCCAGGAGGCCGTCGGCTATCCCAAGTCCAGCCTGTACATGCTGCTCCGCACGCTCGTCGAGCTGGGCTGGGTGGAGACCGACGCCACCGGCACGCGCTACGGCATCGGCGTGCGGGCGCTGCTCGTCGGCACCTCCTACATCGACGGCGACGAGGTGGTCGCGGCGGCCCGTCCCACGCTGGACCGGCTGTCCGACGACACCACCGAGACGATCCACCTCGCCCGTCTGGACGGCACGAACGTCGTCTACCTGGCCACCCGCCAGTCGCAGCACTATCTGCGCCCCTTCACCCGGGTCGGCCGCCGCCTGCCCGCCCACTCCACCTCGCTGGGCAAAGCACTGCTGAGCACGTACACGGACGAGCAGGTGCGCAAGATGCTCCCCGAGACGCTGCCCGCGCTGACGGAGCACACCATCACCGACCGCGAGCGGCTCATCGAGGAGCTGCATCAGATCCGCGAGCAGGGGTACGCCGTCGACCGCGAGGAGAACACCCTGGGCCTGCGCTGCTTCGGGGTGGCGATCCCGTACCGCACCCCGGCCCGGGACGCGGTCAGCTGCTCGGTCCCGGTGGCGCGTCTGACGCCGGCGCACGAGCAGATGGTGAAGGATGCTCTCTTCGACGCCCGTGACCGACTGACGCTCGCCACCCGGAGGCTGTGACACATGGAGGTCGTACTCCGCGAGGTCCACGACAGCGATCTGCCGGTGTTCTTCCGGCAGATGAACGACCCGGAGGCGCTGCGGATGGCCGCCTTCACCCCGAAGGACCCGGCCGACCACGAGGCTTTCGAGGCGCACTGGCGAAGGCTGCGCGCCTCTTCCGTCGTGCTGCGCACCGTCCTGCTGGACGGTGACGTGGTCGGCAGCGCCGCCGTCTACGGCGAGCCGGGCGAGCGCGAGGTCACCTACTGGGTGGACCGCGCCTACTGGGGCCGTGGCGTCGCCACGGCCGCGCTGCGCGCCCTGCTGGCCGAGGTCCCCGAACGCCCGCTGTACGCGCGGGCGGCGGCGGACAACGCCGGCTCGCTGCGGGTGCTCGCCAAATGCGGCTTCCGGGAGTCCGCGCGGGCCCGGGGGTTCGCCGAGGCGCGCGGCGAGGAGATCGACGAGGTGGTGCTGTCGCTGGGGGCCGACGCCGGGTGACAACGGGCGCACGCGTGATGTGCCCCGCCCGGCCTCGTGGAGCGGGCGGGGCACGTCATGTGCCTAGCCGACGAAGTACGTCGGGTTGGGCAGCTTGAACCCACGCTCGGCGTGGCCGCCGTCGAGGTCGGAGTACTGGTCGCCGAAGTTGGCGACGATGTCGTACCCGAGGTCCTCGATGTGCTTGCGGGTGCCGGACTTGTACTGGACGGTGGTGCACTTCCAGGCGCCCGGGGTGGCGCAGTCCTTCAGGTAGGACGGCGGGTTGGCCGCGTCCTTGAGGAACATGTGCGCGGCGTCGAGGTTGACGTCGGCGCCGATCTTCTTCAGGTTCTCCACGGCGGCGGAGCGCTGTGCCTCGCTCAGGCCGGAGTTGTAGAAGACCTCGACGCCCTTCTTCGCGGCGTACTGCACGAGTTCGGGGCTGCCGAAGACCGCCGGGCGGTCGGCCTTGTTGACATAGGCCGCCCAGGTGGCGCTGTTGTAGCCGTAGCTGTTCTTCTTCTCGTAGTCCAGGCTGAGCAGCAGCGTGTCGTCGATGTCGAAGACGACGGCCGGCTTGTTCTTGCCCTTGTGGTCCGCCTTGTCCGCCGCCTTGTCGATCCACTTCCTGGCGTCGGCGTCGACGCGCGCGAGGTCCTTGGCGTACGGGCTGTCCGGGGACGCCTGGTAGACGCCGTCGGCGTCGGGCTTGGTGCCGTAGTAGGTGTCGATGTCCTGGGTGAGGAGCCCGATGTTGTAGGGCTCGTGGGTGGAGTTGGCGGTCGACTGACCTGCGGTGGCCGCACCGGCACCGTAGATCACGGCACCGGTGAGGACGCAGGTGGCGGCGAGGGCAGCGATACGCAGTGGCTTGTGCATGAGTCGTTTTCTACGCGCGTCACCCCCGGATGCGCGAGACCGTGCGGGGTACCTTTTGCCCGATCGATATCCGGCGTGGCCGACAATTCGCCTGCGCCACCCGCCGTTCACCTCGGCCGGTCACGCGCCGTCAGCGCCCCTGCCACGGCGTCCAGTCGCCGAGGTACGCCTCCCGGGTCGCCGTCCGGGCCTCGGCGCGGGTGAGCTGGGGACGGTCGGCCGGGTCGGTGATCCGCGCGCCGGGGCCGGAGTTGCGGTACTCGGCGAAACGCTGGTCCCGCCAGGGGTACGTGTCCGACATGTTGGCGTATGGCGTGACCGTGTCGATGCCCGCGCCGAGCCAGGTGTCGCGGACGGTCAGCATCGGGCGGGCGGTCGTGTCCGAGCTGGGCACCCAGGGGCGGGCGAGCTTGTAGCCGCCGTCCGGGGCCCGGCTGGTGACGCGGCCGTGCGTGACCAGGTAGCCGCGCGGGTTGGCGACCGCGGTGGAGGGCGCGAAGACGAAGCCGTACGGTGCCGCCGCCAGATCGCTGCGGTCCAGCGCGCGGAAGTGACAGTGCTCGAACACCGCGGTCGCCCGGCCGAAGACGAAGTCGACGTCGCCCTCGATGTGGCAGTGGGCGTAGTAGTGGCGGGCGAAGGCGGACAGGGTCCTGGTGTCGGCGTACAGGGTGTCCTGGTGGCCCAGGAAGCGGCAGTGCCAGAACGCCGAGCGGTCGCCCTGCACCTTGGCGGCGACGGCCTGGGTGCCGCTGACACCGGGGTGGTCGGCGCGCAGCCAGTCGTTGGCGAAGGTGATCCGGTGGGCGGTGAAGCCGTCCGCCTGAACGGTCGTGGTGGCCGATCCACTGGTGCCGTAGGTGCCGCCGTCGGGTCTGGGCGTGCCGGCCGCGTTGTCGTACACGATCACCACGTCGCGGGCGTCGCCCGTGGCGCCGATCCAGGTCATGTCCGTGCGGGTGGCGTCCACGGAGACGGTCTCCCCGTAGGTGCCCGGCGCGAGGACCAGGGTCCAGCCGCCGCCGGCGGCAGCGTTCACCGCGGCCTGCACCTGGGTGAAGTCGCCGCGGCCGTCCGGGTCGACGTAGAGGGTGCGCGGGTTATGGCGGGCGGCCGGTGAGCCGTGGCGGCCGAACGGCTGCGGCCGGGCGGCGGCACCGGCGGGCGGGGCGGCCAGGCCGAGCGCGGCACCGGCGAGCAGCAGTCCCCTTCTGGACAGGCCCTTTCCCGGCCGTCCCTTTCCAGGCAGGGACGGCGGGGACGGGCTGAGGTGGGGCGAGGGCATGCAGGTGCTCCTTCGCGGTGCGGCGGGTCGGCAGCGGTGGCGGGGCGGGGGGGGGGGGGCGCCCCCCCCCCCCCCGGGGGGGGGCGGGGCCGGCCCCCCCCCCCGCCCCCCCCGGGGGGGGGGCAAACCC